>JALNZF010000039.1 GCA_023229435.1 Nitrospirota bacterium | reverse complement strand
ATGTTTGGGTTTTTTATGTTTTCATTGAGTTGTAGGGCAACCCTTCAGGGTTGCGGCTTTTCGGTATCAGCAAGGCTGAAGCCTTGCCCTACAAAAACGTTAAATTCGAACTGCCCCGAAGGGGCCACTTAGCACATCCGCAAAGGCCGCAAAGAACGACAAAAACAAAAGGGATTATTGTTTTAATTCAAGACGGACAAGCTTTCCTTTGCACTCTTTGCGGCTTTGCGCGAAAATGATTTGCCTGGTTCCGGGTTAGGATTATCGAGCACACTCAGGACGCAGATTTTTTTCGTGATCGACGACCTGCGCTAAACGGCCTGCGCCTTTAACCATGCGCGCACTTCTTTTTGATAGACACGGTGCAGGTCAGCCGTGATCGGGCCGGGGATTCCCTTCCCGATTTTTTTCCTGTCTATGGTCGTTACCGGCATGATCTCCATGGTGGTGTTCGTGATGAAACACTCGCTCGAGGTCACGAGGTCTTTCGGCCGAAGCATGGCTTCCTTGACCGGGATCTTAATTCGTTTCGCGAGGCGGAGCACCAGTTCGCGCGTAACGCCCTTGAGAATGCCGGTGTCCAGGTGGGGAGTATACAGGACCCCCTTCCTGACCATGAAAATATTGCTGATGGTCCCCTCCGCTACATAGCCTTCCCAGTTGAGCATGATCCCCTCGTACGCGCGGGCTTTCACGGCCTCGATCTTGGCGAGGATATTGTTCAGAAAGTTCGTGCCTTTGATGGACGGCGGGAGCGCAAGCGGATGATTGCGGCGTGTGGTTACGATGGCGACGGAAACCCCGCGTTCGTAGCAAGCGGCGGGATAATCGTGGAAGGGCTTGGCAACGATCACCATGGTCGGAGCGACGCAAAGCGCAGGGTCAAGCCCGATCTCACCGGGACCGCGCGAGATGTGGAGCCGAACATAGGCGTCCTGGAGTTTGTTGATGCTCAGCGATTCGTTCAGCGCGTCGCCGATCTTGTCGAGCGGCAGGGGAAGCTTGAGGGATATGGCATCGGCGGAGAGCTTGAGTCGGCCAAGGTGCTTCCTGAGGAGAAAGAGTTTCCCCTCGTAGGCCCGCATGGTCTCGTAGATCCCGTCACCGTAAAGAAATCCATGGTCAAAGACCGAGATCTGCGCCTTTTCCCCGGCGACAAAATGACCATCAAGATAAACGAGCATGCCAGAAAATATCATTATTGCCATGGAGTGTCAAGCAGGAGTTGCGCTTTTCGTTCCTTCCTGCATATGATCTGGATCACGTTCAGACTGCTCATGGCGTGGCATAAAACCATCTCACCACAGAAACCGAATCTTAAAAATCTTGCGCCTTAATAGAAAATATATCGAGCATGGTACCCAAAAACGTCGATCCTGCGTGAATACTAACACTTCACATTTTCTTTGACAGCCTCTTCTCCGTCTGATACTCTTGATCCGATGCCGTCAAAACAGACAGACTCAATAGCAAAAATTACCTGTCCAACACTTAAAAGTGTTGTTCATCGCAAGGAACTTTATGCCCGCCTTGACGACTGCACAGACAAGCCGATCATTTGGATTTCCGGACCAGGCGGTTCTGGTAAAACCACGCTCATAGCATCGTATCTATCGGCGCGCAAGGTACGGCGCGTTTGGTACCAGATGGATTCCGGCGACGCGGATATGGCGACATTCATCTACCACCTTAACAGCGCAGCAAAAAAAGCTGCGCCGAAAGCGCGCCGCCCCCTTCCGTTTTTAACCCCTGAATATCTGCTTGGTATCACAGCGTTTGCACGCCGCTATTTTGCCGGCCTCTATGAACGCTTAAAGACTCCTGCCGTTCTTGTCTTTGATAACTATCAGGATGTTCCTCCTGACGCGGGACTTCATGAAATAATCCTTGCGGGTCTTTCCATGGTTCCACCGGGGATGCAAATTATCTTGATCAGCCGAAATGAGCCGCCGCCAACGCTGATACGACTGCAGGCAAACGGTATGATGACATCATTCGGTTGGAATGATCTAAGACTTAACCTCCAGGAAATTGAAGAACTTGTGCATCTTCGTCAGGGGGAAAAACCCGGGATTGGTATGTTGCAGCGCCTGCATAAGGCGACCGATGGGTGGGCTGCAGGTCTTGTTCTGATGATGGACGAAACCTATCAGGGAGAAGAGATATCTTTTGAAGAGGCTGCATTACCGCAAGAACGTATATTCCAATATTTCGTCGCTGAAGTATTCGATCACTTGGAAAAAAAGACGAGAGATTTTTTACTGAAAACCGCATATCTCCCGATATTGTCCGCATCCATAGCGCGTACGATCACCGGGATAAACAATGCCGAGCAAATCCTGTCAGACCTCAACCACCGAAATTTCTTTACTACCAAGCATACGACGCAGGCGGATCTTTATCAATATCATCCGCTTTTCAATGAGTTCCTGCTTGATAGAGGCAACAGTTTATTTTCAGCGGACCAGATCAACAACCTTAAAGCAACTGCGGCCACCGCTCTGGAAAAATCCGGGCAACATGAAGCAGCCCTTGTGCTTTTTCTACAAACCTTCGACTGGAACAATGCCGTCAGACTTCTTTGCAGCCTCGCACCGCGTATGATTTTACAAGGTCGCTCTCGTGTTGTCAACGCTTGGCTGGGTGAACTGCCGAATACTATTGCAGAACAAACGCCCTGGGTGCTGTATTGGCGCGGCGTCTGCACGTTGCCGTTCAATCCATTTGAGAGCAAAAAGGAATTTGATAGGGCCTATCATGTATTTCTTGCCCAAGATGATCGGGCGGGAGTTTTTCTCTCCTGGGCTGGCGCGGTGGATTGTGCTTTCTTTGGCGCTGATTATTTTCCTCTGGACGCCCTGATCCCCCGACTTGAGAATATACTGAGAGAAAACCCTCTGTTTCCATCTTCGGAAATTGGCACCGCGGTAACGGTGGGAATGTTCAGCGCGCTGTCATTTCGTCGGCCTCAGCACCCCGACATAGGGTTTTGGGAAAAAAAGACTCTGGATTTTTTCCGAACAAATCCTCCATCTGAACTCCGCACGAAGGCGGGCGTCTATCTTGCAGTCTATTATCTTTGGATGGGTGAGATTGCAAATGCTACAATTGTTCTGGACAAGCTTCGCAAATCCCTGACGAGTTCCGCATCCGATCTCATGCGACTTACCGTAATGACCACCGAAGCGCTCTATGATTATTTCCAACCGGATTGCGAGGCCTGCATAAAGAAAACTTTTGAAACAATAAGACTGGGAGAGGAATCCGGGGTCCGTGTCTGGGAAAATCATGTTGTCGGTCATGGACTCGTTGCCGCATTGAGTAACGGGGATCTGAAAACTGCAGAAATCCTGCTTGAAAAAATGAACCCGGATAAATCAACGGGTCGGACTGATAGTCACTATTATCATGGCGCGCAAATCTGTAAGGCGCTGATCGAAGGGAATCGACATGCCGCGCTCGGACATTACAAAGAGTATATTTCTATAATGCGTAACGTTGGCGACATTCAAGGAATTGTCGTCAATCATATAATCAATTATGAAATGTTGTATATTTTGGGCAAACATCGTGAAGCTGATAATCATCTGGCTGAAGCGCATAAACTTGCGCATAGCATGGGAAGTACCATGATTGAATATATGTGCCTTATCATGGAAACTCATATCGCCTTCCAACGCAAAGATGGTCAACAGGGTTTCAGACTTTTGCGCAAAGCCATGACGTTGGGACGAGAGAAAGGTTTTATGAACATGTACTGGTGGCGACCAGCAATCATGACGGTCCTCTGTAGAAAGGCGCTGGAAGCCGGGATCGAGATGGAATATGTGCGGAACGTTATCCGCAAGCGCGGACTTTTGCCGGAAGAGAATGCGCCCGTTCCGGCCAACTGGCCATATCCGCTCAAAATATCCACACTCGGCGGATTCGAAATCGCGATCGATGGCAAACCGCTTTTATTCTCGGGCAAGGCGCAACACAAACCGTTGGCGTTCCTCAAAACGCTCATTTCCCTGGGAGGCGCTGCTGTTCCCTCGACAAAGATCAATGACCTGCTCTGGCCCGATGCTGATGGATATTCCGCGCATCGCTCGGGTGAATTGGCCCTGTATCGCTTGAGAAAATTAATCGGCAATGATAAAGCCATTCAAGTTCACGACGAGAAACTGACCCTCGATGCCAGATATTGTTTTGTGGATGTTTTCAACGTTGCGCTCATGTTCGATAAATCGGAGGCTGCATGGAAGAGCTTTCGGGACAAAAAAATGTCAGTGACAAACAAAAAGAAGTCGAACGAACTGGAATCCGCCATTAGTCTCTCTGAATTGACCATTAACATGTACCAAGGACATTTTCTGCCGGCAGACATTCAGTTCTCATGGACCTCATACCTCCGGGACCGCATGAGAAGCAAATTTATCCAGACTACACGCAGCCTGGGACAATATTGGGTAGAGATAAAGCAATATAATAAAGCGATAGAATGCTTTCAGAAGGGACTCGAGATTGATGACGTATGCGAGGAATTCTATCAACAAATAATGGCATCTTACCTGAAACTCGGCAGAAACGCCGAAGCCGCGACCACTTACCGCCGGTGTCATGCCAGGATGGCGGCAGTGCTCAATATTACCCCTTCTTCAAAAACAGAAGAACTTTATACTTCTATCTCCAAGCAGAACTAATCCATCCAGCGCCATCTCCCCTCTTAATGTACTTTTTTTACGAATCCGTGTGTTATCCGTGTGTTCTCCTAAAGTATTGTGTCTCTATAAAGAACCGGTTTGAGCTTCAGAGCTTCAGCGATTTCCTCACATTATTATTCGTTAATAGGCGCATCATCTCAACATCTATGTACACTAATAATTCAATGAAGTAGTCTAAGTAATTTTCATGTTTGGACAGTTATATCGTAAATCGCAAAGAGAAATTTGGATGAAAGTTTACACATTCCCCTCTGGGCGTTCTGGGAAATCAGCAAGAAAGGAGGTGAGCATATTGAAGAAGATTATTAAAGGTGTCTTGGCAGTTATATTTTTGGCCACAATGAGTGGATGTGTCAGTGCGCCGGTTTTTGGGATTCTGTTTACTGCCATTGATGCACCGGTAACGGCAACAAGCAATGTTGGTGCAACAAAGGAAGGTAGAGGTTCTTGTATGTCAGTACTCGGAATGGTAGCTGTTGGAGATTGCAGTATCGCAACCGCCGCCAAAGAAGCAGGCATTACAAAGATTATGACTGTAGATCATAGTTTTAACAGTGTTTTGGGGTTTTTTGCAAAATACACTGTCATTGTGAAGGGTGAATAAAGGCCTAGGTAATGTAAGCTGAGATATGATACCCATTAACCCCTCTCATTCATCGAGAGGGGTTACGGTTCCTGTCGGGTATACTTAGAGCCGCTCAGGATGCACGGTTTTATTATTTGCCCGGCTTTTGCTTTTTCAGGAGTCCGCGCGTATCCAATGCTTCAAGCAAAAGCTTTCGCACCATCCAGGCAAGGGTACGCTCGTCCTTGTCAGCGAGAGATTGGATGATGTCTTTGGTTTCGGGGGTAACTCTGGCGGTAATAATGACCTCTTTCTTCATGCGAACTACTATAGCTATTTTGATTGACATTACAATGAATTCATAGTATACAATGAAATCATTTGTCAATAAATTGGGCGCATCAAAGCAGTGCCCTATCACTATTCTCAACAAAAGGGAGGCATTATGAGGGGAAAAATCGGATTATTGATTGTGGTACTTCTGTCAGCACTTATTGTTACGGCTTGCGGTGGTAGTGGAGGGGGCGGGGGAGGCGTAGCAGGACCAACGCTTCAGTCCATTGCAGTAACTCCCTTAACCCCGGGTATTGTCATAGGCGCAACCAAACAGTGCAAGGCTATGGGCACATACTCTGACGGGACATCAAAGGATATTACCTCATCAGTAACGTGGGTATCTGCCACAACTTCCGTTGCAACCGTGAACGCAAGCGGACTTGCAACAGGTATTACTACAGGCACATCGCTAATTGAAGCAACATCAGGTTCGATATCAGGGAACACGACATTGACGGTATCCGCAGGCATTTCATGGACAACAACCAGCACATCAGGCCTGTCAGATTACCTTTATGGCATCACCTGGTCAGGCACCCAGTTTGTCGCTGTGGGAACTCTCACGAACGCATCCGGCACAATACTTACCTCGGCTAACGGCACATCTTGGACAAACCGTTACACGGGCTGGGGAACCACCGGATTTATTATTAATGGCATCACCTGGTCAGGCACGAAATTTGTCGCTGTCGGTTTTGTCGAAATTTACACCTCTTCTGACGGCATTTCATGGACAGTCAGCAGATTCACCACAGAAGGCACATATGGGCTTTATGGCGTCACCTGGTCAGGCACCCAGTTTGTCGCTGTGGGAGATTCCGGCTCAATTCGCACCTCTTCTGATGGCATTACATGGACAACCGGCACATCAGGCACGACAAATTTACTTCGTGGCATCACCTGGTCAGGCACCCAGTTTGTCGCTGTGGGAGCTTCCGGCACCATCCTCACCTCTTCTGATGGCATTACATGGACAGCTCGCACATCAGGCACGACAAATTTACTTCGTGGCAGCACCTGGTCAGGCACCCAGTTTGTCGCTGTGGGAGCTTCCGGCACCATCCTCACATCTTCTGACGGCATTACATGGACAGCTCGCACATCAGGCACGACAAATGAACTTCGTGGCATCACCTGGTCAGGCACCCAGTTTGTCGCTGTGGGAGCTTCCGGCACCATCCTCACATCTTCTGACGGCATTACATGGATAACCCTCACATCAGGCACGACAAGTGAACTTTATGGCATCACCTGGTCAGGCACCAAGTTTGCGGCTGTGGGAGCAAGCGAAGTATCCGGTGCGAATGCAGGCATAGTCCTCACATCACAATAGGCAGGCTGGAAGTTTTCTCAGCCATCAGTCAAGGGGGGCAAAGAGCCCCCCTTGACGAACCGGTCAGTCAACGACTATGCAGACAAGAAAAGTGACCCTCCCCCGGCAGGAGCCGGGGGGCTCTGTAAAAAGGAGCTCTCAGAATGAGTATTCTGGGACCTTATTAGCATATTAATCTAGGGGGGTATCTTATGCGGGGAAAGACAGGATTGTTTCTTGCGGTTCTCTTGGCAGCACTCACGGTTGTAGGGTGTGGTGACCTTTCCAGAGACAAGGCGGCATCAGTACTTAATAAAAAATTAAAAGGGTCTAAGTTAACTCAAATGTTCTTTCGTTTTGCGGGCGATATCCATACTGCACCAGGCGGTGAGGAGGTAGTGAGACTACTCTCTGCGGAAGGGTATGTCAAGCAAGATAAGCAAACGGCAAGCATGTATGTTTGCACACAAAAGGGAAACAGCATTTTTTGTCCTTATAATGGCACCGATATCGAATTTGCAACGTTTGAAAGTGTTGCAATTACTGGAATCCAAAAAAATGGTGACACCCGTAGGGTTGTATCATATACCGCTACGTATAAACCCTCTGGACTACTCGGTACAATGTACAAGGACGGGCGTACTTTTACGAGAGGAGGCACTGCCACCTTTAGTAAATTTGATGACGGATGGAGGCATTAAATCGCTATATTTTGTTCAGCGGAGATATTGCATTTTCCAAAGCTTCTGTTCACAAAACAACTCTCAAACGAACCGGCGGCATCCCCGCCGGTTCTTCTGTAAAAAGGAGCTCTCAGAATGAGTATTCTGGGACCTGTTCAATTCATTACACTTTCCCAGATGGGCATGAACGCTCATCTGGATTTTCTTTTTTAAATCAATTAACTTGCTTCGTAGCCTTTCTTTTCGAAAATCGATTTTCGACATTTTCCTATGGCCCGCTTGCGACATGTATTTTTCATCAATGTAAATCAAACGTTAACGCGCTGAGAAAACGGCTTATTTAGCGTTTGTCGAAAATAGAGGCTTGTACTATTCTTTTAGCCTGATTATCCTCGTCACTCCCTGCTGTTTCGGCCTATTTTCGCGATGCCTTTGTCGCAAGCGACGCGTCGTCTATCTCGGCATTGGCCTTTTCGCAGCATCACTCGCCCCATATCGGCTTATAATCTTCTCCATTAGCACCCGCCGTGCCCACTGGCGGACGACGACAATTTGAAAGGAGAAGATTATGCAGCAGACATTGACGCAGTTGATAGAGGATTTCATCATTCACCTTCGAGCCGCAGGCCGCGCAGCAAGCACGAGATCCTGCTACCAGCAGGATCTCGAACGTCTCATTGAACACCCTGGAGACAGACAAGTTGGGCGGATAACCGATAAGGAACTCGATTCAGTTGTCTCCGAGATTGCGGCGGAGAAAAGATATGGACACATACGATCAGCTGCTACGATGAATAGAATAAAGAGCGCATATCGCTCGTTTCTGTTTTGGGCATTTGCATCACATCGTATTCCGTGGGATTTGGCCATCCGGCTGCGCCGGACAAGGGCATTTAGAAAGGAATGTAGTGACTGTTTTATCGTCAACGAAAATACGAGACTTGATACCACCCGGTGTCCTCGATGAGGTTCAACGTAAGATCGGGACTATGTCGGGTATCGTTGAGGTCGCCACTACGTGCAATTTATCGTGCGAATATTGTTTTGCCAAAAGACCTTCAGCATCCATTATGACGAAGGAAACAGCAGAGATAATCATTAAAGCTCTTCTCCGCTACAATGGTCAGGGCGCTGAAACGAAATTCATCTGGCATGGCGGCGAGCCGCTTTTGGCGGGTATCCCATTTTATAAAAACGTTCTGGATGTTCAGAATCGTATGGCATCGGAAGGCTTTCAATATCGTAACTCTATCCAGACGAATGGCACACTGCTGAATGACGAGTGGATTGATTTCTTGCGAGACAACGCTTTCGGGGTAGGTAGCAGTATAGACGGGTTGCGGGAACTACACGATGCAAAAAGGCGAAGCAAAAGCAACGAGTGCACTTATGATAAGGTTGTCGAGAATCTTATGCGCGCCAAGGAGCGCGGGCTCACTATCGGGGTGATCTGCGTCATCAGCCGTGAGACGCTTCCCTATGTGGAGGAGATTTATCGCAATATGAAGTCACTCGGCTTGCCGTTTACCATGTCTCCGGTGACGCCGAATCGCGGTCAGGCGACTGATTTACAGTCCTTGACGCCCGCAGAATATACCGATGTTCTGATTCGTTTGTTTGATGTCTGGTTTGATGACCCGCAGCCGACGATTACTGTGAACCCGCCTCACAGCATTTTACTCGGCATCATATACGGCGGCATGCCGTTCTATTGCAGCGCGGATGACAGTTGCTTTTCCAAATTTGTTTCATTCCTCCCCGATGGTTCAGTGTATCCTTGCAATCGTTTTGCCGGCGAACAGGGGTTTAGACTGGGGAATATCAATGATGACGCCTTTGATGCGCTACTCAATAAAGGACCACGAAAGGACCTGATGGCGCGAACAAAGGAAAACCTTACGCCCTGTTCAACCTGCGAGTCGAATTCAATGTGTAGGGGCGGCTGTGCGCATCATGCGTTCTCGTTTTACGGCGACATCATGAAGCCGGACTACTATTGTAAAGCGTTTTTCAAGGCGTTTTCCTACTATAATGAGAGGTTGAATACGATGCTGTCGAAAGCCGAATTTACCGAGAAGGAGAGGGTATCGTAAATGCAAAATAACGTTCAAACAACAAGTGAGTCGCCAATCAATGTTTGCGGAAAAGTCATTCTTCCAGGGTCAATAGAATCACCGGCTCTACGGAAAATGATCAGCGAGCTTACCAATGGCGATCGTGCGACGCTGGTTTCTTGCCGCCATAAGGACTGGAGCCAGCAGGGGCAATGTGGTTGCGCTATGGGGTGTATAGGCGGGTAGCCAACGGTGGCCGTTATGCTTTCCGGGCATTCTTTTTGAAAAATGTGGCAGGAGTAAACTGAATAGTTTCTGCCCTGTAATTTTGCTTGTTTGTCCTGAACAATAACTTATGCGCTGCTTCGAACTTCCTACACTCCTTTTTGTAGATGATCTGTGTTCCGTTTCTTCAGCTCAAGACTACGGAAAGGACGCCGCCGCGAAACGATAAGGAGAGATCGTCCGCCATAGCGACCCCCGGTCCACATTTACACCTTGTCCAACTTCTTCAAAAACCCGAACATGTCGAAGTGGGCGCTGATCAGCTCCTTTGCCCGCTCGATCTTCCGCTTCTCGCGGATGCTGGACTTTCCCATGCGGAGCTCGATCTTGTTGATGGCGGAAAAGGTGTCGTCGGCCACGGTCAGGATGGGGACGCCGCGGACGCGGGCCTTGTCGAGCACAACCTCGTTCGTCTGGAACCCGCCGGTCAGGATGATGCACTTTGTCGAGGTCTCGAGCGCGGCCAGCTGAATGTCGGTGCGGTGGGCGCCGGTGATCACGGCCTTGTTCAGCGTCCTGCGAAAATAGTTGAGCGCGCTGTCCACGTCCATCGCGCCGACCAGAAAGTTCTCCACGAATTCGTCAAGCTTGTCCTCGCAGCAGAGCACCTTGCCGTTCAGGATCTCGTTCAGCTGCCCCACGGTCACGGACTCGAGGAACTTGTCCTTGGGGATCACGCCGAAGACCGGCACGCCCTTTTTCTCGATAAAGGGTTTCACAATATTCTTCACGTGCTCGATCATGGCTCCCGGCACCTTGTTGATCACGCCGCCCGCATACCGCTTGCCAAGGACCGCACGCACGCCAAAGAGCGAGTCCGCGGAGCTGTCCCCCCGCCAGGGCTCCACCATGAGCACGTTGGCCTTCATGTCTTCCACAAGGGACAGTGTATCGATACCGAGGAGCGCGCCCTCAAAGAGGTCGCCGGCTCCGCAAATGATGATGAAATCCTTTTTCTTGAACGATCTATATGCGGCAAGGACCCGCTTCTTCGCGTCAGTCGCCTTCCCCTGATAGAGCAGCGTCTGTTCCTCGTAGCTCATGACAAAGGGCGATATCACGTCAAGCGGCTCCTCAAGCGCAAGCGTCTCCTTGAAGAACCGGGCGTCTGCGTCATACACGTCCTTCCCGCTCTTCACCGGGACGGTGCCGAACGGCTGCATCACGCCGACCTTATAGTCCATGTCCCTGAGCTTCAGGGCAAGGCCGAGGGAGACGAGGGTCCGGCCGGCGAAACCGGTGCTGGATGCGACGAAAATGGGAATCATAATACCTCCTTGATGTAGTGCGGATTGCGGAGTGCGGAATAACACCGCGCGAAGAGAGCATACCTATCATTGCATGCAGCCAGAGATAGTGTTTTGATAGTTTATCAAATGCGGTAAAACCGGGAATATTGACGAGTGGTTCTGACCCACCCCGTTTTTCACTTCGCACTCCGCACGGAGTCTGCCCTCGAACGTTGTTATCGGGGGCATTCCGCACCGGCTTCACCTCTTCCCCTCCGGCTGCTGGAAGATGATCCTCGCATCAAGCGCCATTGCGCCCTCCTCCATCACCATGAGCGGGTTCACGTCCAGCTCCAGGATCTCCGGGAAATCGGACACGAGGCATGAGAGGTTCACAATATAGCTCGCGATCGCGTTGATGTCGGACGGCCGTTCCCCGCGCGTGCCGCGCAGGAGGCCGGTGGTCCTGATCTCGTTCACCATGGCAAGCGCGTCGCGTCGCGCCACCGGCACGATCCTGAAAGCCACGTCCTTCAGCACCTCGACATAGATGCCGCCGAGGCCGAACATGATCATGTGGCCGAACGTGCGGTCGTAGGTCACGCCCAGGATCACTTCCCTGCCGCCTTTCAGCATCTCGGAGATCATCACGCCCTTGATGAAGGCCTCGGGCATGATGCGCCGGGCATTCGCGGTGATCTCACGAAAGGCGTCTTCCGCCTCGTTCGCTGTTTTCACGTTCACGCGCACTCCGCCCACGTCGGTCTTGTGCAGGATGTTGGGCGACGAGATCTTCATCACGACGGGGAACCCGATCTCCGACGCGAATTGGACCGCCTCGTATGATGTCTTCGCGAGCGCCCGCTTCGGGAACTGGAACCCATAATAAGTGAGGATCTGCATCGCCTCCTCTTCGCCGACCTGATATACGCCGGACTTGAGGATGGAGGTGATGGTCTCCTGTGCTGAGTCGAAGTTGTACCAGCAGGCCGCGACCTCTTCTTGCGGTGCATCCTTCCATTCCCGGTAGCCGGACAGCCGCTTGAACGCCTTGACCGCAAGCTCGGGATAGGAGAAGTTCGGGATCGATGCCGCCTTGAGCAGGTTGATGCCCTCGCGCACGCGCTTCGCGCCCATAAAGGACGCGATGATGGGTTTTGCCGTGGACTTCGCCGTGGTGATGACCGCGCCGGCCGTCTTTTCCGTATCGGTCATGGCCTGGGGCGTCAGGATCACGAGGATGCCGTCCACGTTCGGGTCTTTGGCAGCCTGTTCGAGCACGACAGCATAGCGCTCCGACGTCGCGTCGCCGATCACGTCAATGGGGTTGAAGATCGAGGCGTTCGGCGGGAGCTTGGTGACGATGGCGTCGATGCTCTCCCTGGTCATCTGCGGCAGCTGGACGCCGAGCCGTTCCGCGGAGTCGACGGCAATGATTCCCGGACCGCCCGCGTTCGTGATCACCAGCAGGCGGTTCCCCGCCGGGATCTTACCCTCGGAAAAAGTAAGCGCCATATCGAAGAGGTCCTGCACGCCCTGGGCCCGCATCACGCCGGTCTGTTTAAAGGCCGCATCAAAGGCAACGTCGGACCCGGCGAGCGCGCCGGTATGGGACGAGGCAGCGCGGGCGCCGGCCTCGGTGCCGCCGGACTTGAGCAGGATAATGGGCTTGACCTTGGTCGCTTTTTGCGCGATCTCGATAAAGCGCCTGCCGTCAACCACGTCCTCGATATAACCCAGGATAAGGCTCGTGTCGGGATCGTTCATGAAATAATCGATGAAGTCGATCTCCGACAGGTCCGCCTTGTTCCCGAGGCTGATGAACTTCGAGAACCCGACACCGTTCCCGATGGCCCAGTCCATGATCGCGATACCCATGGCGCCGGACTGGGAAAAGAAGCCGATCGTGCCTTTCAGCAGCATGTCTGAGGCAAAGGTCGCGTTCAAATCGTTCGCGGTGTTGATGAGGCCGAGGCAGTTCGGCCCCAGGATGCGGATGTGCTGTTCCCTGCTGATCTTTTTGAGCTCTTCTTCAAGCAGTGTGCCGCCGGCGCCCGCCTCCTTGAACCCCGCGCTGATGACAATGGCAGACGTGATGCCCGCTGCTGCGCATGCGCGGAGCGCGTCAGGAACGAATTTCGCGGGGATCACGATGATCGCGAGGTCAACGGGCTTTCCGATGTCCGACACGTTTGCGTACGCCTTGAGCCCTAACAGCTCGCCGGTCGAGGGATTGACGGGATACAGTGCGCCCTTGAACTTGAACCGTAAAAGATTATTCAGGACCGCGTGGCCGACCTTCCTGGGGTCCGCGGACGCGCCGATGACCGCGATGGAACCGGGGCTGAAGAAGGATTCGAGCATAATAAGATAAGTGTAATGGAGAAACATTGACGGGTCAAGGACAAAGAAAGACAAAGGAGCGTTTCGTCAAATTTTCCTCTCAGGGTCGCTCTTCTGCTATAATTCAATGGAGAAAAAGGTGAATCGACTGAAGGGAAAAGGGTTTTGCAGATAGACTTCAACCTTCAGCCTGAACGCCGATATAATAGAGGAGTACGGTGCTGCCATGACCAGAGAAGACCTGAACAAAAAAATGGAAAAGATGCGGGAACTCTATGCCGAGAAGTTCCTGACCGAGGATTGCATCTTCAACACGATCCACCCCGGCAACCGGATCTTCATCGGGACGGGGTGCGGCGAGCCCCAGTACCTCGTCAAAGCGCTCATCAACTATGTCCGGGCCAATCCCAAGGCGTTCTTCGACGCCGAGGTGCTCCAGGTGTGGACCCTGGGCGTGACGCCCTATTCGGACGCAAAGTTCAAGGACAACTTCCGCACCAACTCCTTCTTCATCGGCAACAACACGCGCGACGCCGTCAATCAAGGTCTCGCGGACTACACGCCGGTGTTCCTGTCCCAGGTCCCCGGTCTGTTCCAGAAAAAACTCGTGCCCGTGGACGTGGCGCTCATCCAGACCTCGCTCCCGGACGATCACGGATTCATGAGCCTCGGCATCAGCGTGGACATCGTCAAGGCCGCGGCCGAGAACGCCGTTCTCGTGATCGCCCAGGTGAACCCCCGCATGCCGCGCGTGTTGGGAGACACCTTCATCAACATCAAAGAAGTTGACTTCATCGTCCCGTATGACGAGCCGCTCCTGGAATACGAGGACACGGTGGCCGATGAGATCTCCCAGAAGATCGGGACCTACGTCTCGCGCATCGTGGAGGATGGAGACACCCTTCAAGTGGGTTACGGCAGCATCCCGAACGCCATCCTCGCTCATCTCAGGAACAAGAAGCACCTGGGCGTGCACACCGAGCTGTTGACCGACGGGATCGTGGATCTCATGAGGCTGCACGTCATTGACAATACGCTCAAGGATCTGAACCGCGGAAAGACCGTGGCCGCCTTCTGCATGGGCAAACACGATACCTACGACTTCCTGCACGATAATGCAGCCATCGAATTCCGGCCGGTGAACTATACCAACAATCCAACGGTCCTCGCGCGTCAGAGGAACATGACCGCCATCAACAGCGCGCTCGAGATCGACCTCTCGGGTCAGGCCACCGCCGAGTCCATCGGCAAGCTGTTCTACAGCGGCATCGGCGGCCAGGCCGACTTCATGCGCGGCGCGGTGCTGTCACAGGGCGGCAAGACCATCCTGGCGATCCAATCCACGGCGGAGAACGACGAGACCTCGCGCATCGTCCCCTTCCTCACGGAGGGCGCGGGCGTGACCCTCTCGCGGGGCGACATCCACTACGTCGTGACCGAATACGGCATCGCCTACCTGCACGGCAAGAACATTCGCGAGCGGGCCATGGACCTGATCTCGATCGCACACCCGAAATTCCGCGGATGGCTCATCGAGGAGGCAAAGGCCCGGAACCTCATTTACAAGGACCAGGCGTTTATTTCCGGCGTGCAGGGCGAATATCCCGAGTCGCTCGAGGCGTTCAAGACCACGCGGACGGGGCTGGACCTTCAGCTCCGCCCCGTGAAGCTCTCCGACGAGCCGCTGCTGAAGGATTTTTTCTATTCCCTGTCGAACGACTCCATGTACCGGAGGTTCATCTCTTCGCGCACCGACATGCACCACGAACGGCTCCAGCCATTCGTGGTGATCGACTACACCACGGAGATGGTGATCCTCGCCGTGGTCCCGCAGGAACAAAAAGAACTGATCATGGGCATGGCGCAGTACCTGATCGACGAGAAGTCCCATACCGCCGAAGTGGCGTTTGTGGTGCGTGACGAACACCAGGACAAGGGCATTGGCGCGGAGCTGCTCTCCTATGTCACGTATCTGGCCAGAAAGAGCGGCCTCCTCGGCTTCACCGCGGCGGTGCTGATGGACAACCGGCAGATGCTTCAGCTCTTCGAATCAATGGGGTTCATCATCGAAAAGCGGGCCGAGGGCGGGGTGTACGAGCTCAAGATGTCGTTCAGGGATTAAATATACAATCCATTGCTGAGATGCTGAGAAGAACAGCGCTCAGGCAATTATATTTTAATCCGTCATCCCCGAGTGCCTCTATCGGGGATCTGGTTTGCGTTTATACTGGTTACATAATGGATGAAAGTAAAAACCATATTCCCGATTAAATCCTCGGGAATGACATTAGATAAAGAGAACCGAAAGGCCGTCAACACGTCACCAGCCTTTCGAACACTACCACTAAGTCAAAGTGCTTTTCTCTGTGTTTCTACGTCTCTGCGTTAAAAATGCCTTTTTACGGAAACATCCATAATGTATCCGGGAGCAAAATATGAAAGAAGCAACCATAGACACCACTGATAAAAACAACCTGTATGTCCTCGTTGTTGATTTCAACGTTGACGATCGATTCTTTACGTGCATGCTGCTTCAGCGGTACGGCTATAACATCTGCACCGCGGGTTCAGGGTCGGAGGCGATCAGTTTTATGCACGTGGCGCCTCCGGCTATCATCGTTGCCGAAAGCAGTATCGGCATCGGACTCGCCTCCCGATTGAAAAAGGACGTCCGCTTTTCGAATATCCCGATCATCGTCCTGGCCAAGGCATCGGACCTGGATCTTGATCTACGGGTCCGAAGGGGGGAGTTTACAGCTTGTCTCAATAAACCGCTGGACGCTGAAACATTTTACCAGGCTGTTCAGACTGCTCTCGGAAAAACCCCGCGCAAGAAGATCAGGATCGAAGCCTCCCTGCTGGCAAGGCTGGATGGCGTCGAGGAAGGGATCGTCTCGATCCTTTCGGAATATGGGATGTTTTTCCCGACAGAGGAGCCCCGGCAGCTGAACACGGTCGTGATGGTGGAGCTCGAGTTAGGAGATAAAACCGTAAAACTTGAGGCCGTTGTTCTGTACAGCTTTGAACTGGAGACGAGTCCGTTCAAAGAAGCCGGCATGGGCATGAAGTTCGTGAAGATCACCCCTGAAGATCAGGCGCTCATCAGGTCCTATGTTTTGGAGCAGAGCAAGTAAGGGAGCGACTTCTTCGTGAAAGCCGCGGCAATTAAGCATTATCGAAAACCTATACAGTCTTTCTCCTTGGAATAAACCTGGTCTCCGGGTTGCTGAAGTTATAAATGCAGCAAAATATATCCTAAAGACTCTTCTGTTCAAGCTCCATCCCGACACGGCCTGGATAAAACAGCCGGCACCCTCTTTCGAGCGCAGACCGCTTGATTCGCCGGAGAGAAAACAGTTCAAGAATCTGCGCGGTGTCAGCTATGATAAAGGCGGATGAAGATAAAATGGGAGGGCTTCACCCTCTGGGCGAAAGACAATTTAAAGAAAAATCCATGTTTAATCCGTGTCAACAGCCGTTTTAGGATAATTTGTTCTGCAATTTTTTCTTGACTTTTATTGCCGAATCATAGATATTACCAATCTCCAAGTTGGTTGGAACCGGGCGGATAGCTCAGCTGGGAGAGCACAGCCCTTACAAGGCTGGGGTCACAGGTTCGATCCCTGTTCCGCCCACCATTAGATGAAAATACAGTTTTGAGTTTTTAGTTCTTGGTTTTAACTACGAACTCACAACTAAGCACTCACAACTTATTCCTGGGGTGGTAGTTCAGCTGGTTAGAACGCCGGCCTGTCACGTCGGAGGTCACGGGTTCGATCCCCGTCCGCCCCGCCATTTATTTTGGACACAATCAGAAGTCAACAAAAAAGCCGGGGCAGCATGCCCCGGCTTTTTTGTGTACTCCTGTCATTTCGGATAGAGCATCCCGGTTTATGTAAAGCCGATTTATTATTCATGATTTTCATTCCTGCGAAGGCAGGAAAGCAGAAAGTTCCTGTTGACTTTGGATTTGGTAATACCTATAATATGGGTAATACCATATTGGAGGTAGGAATATGTCAACGATCACGAAGAAAGGTCAGGTTACCATCCCGAAGCCGTTCCGGGACAGGCTCCATATCAAGGAAGGAGACAGCCTCCATTTTGAAATAGAGGATGGCGTGCTTATACTAAAAAGAAAAGAACGAAAATCTCTTTTGAGCCTCGGAGGGATCGCCAAGGGAAGAAAGGTCGGAAGCGGAAGCGAACGGGATTTCGCGAAGAAAGCGGTTGCCAGAAAAATTGCACGGGAAGGTTTATAATATGGACGATCCCGTCTTTGTCGATACCAATGTGTTTCTCCGGTTCTTCGTGAAGGACGTAGAATCCCAGTATGAACAGGCGCGTGCGCTCTTCGAAAAATCCGATAAGGGTCAAATAAAGCTTGAAACGAGCGAGCTTGTCATCGCCGAAATTGTCTGGGTCCTGGACTCATTCTACGGATTCAGCAGGAAAGAAATCACCGGGGTGCTCTCCATTCTCCTCTCATCAAAGAACCTGAAAATAGCAAACCATGCGCGTATGAACATCGCTGTGGATCTCTATTCGGAAGGAACACTGGATTTTATCGATGCGTATAATATTGCTTATATGCAATCAAAAAAATACTCCAGGGTTGCCACCTTCGACCTGAAGCATTATAAGAAGGCGGTTGGGATAACCATCATCTGAAACCTTCTCTGTTATTGTCGTGTCAGAATCTTTGTATTCATTGCCTATTTTCCGATCTTCCCCAGCCTCTTTGCCAGCTGCTCGGTCTCGTCCAGCAGGTTCTCCACTTCATCCAATCCCTTGTTCCAGAACCGCTTGTCCGAAATATCGATCCCGAGCCTGTTGAATATGTTCTTCGGAGAATCGGACAGTCCCGCGGACAGGAATTCCTTGACCTTATGAATGAACGCCGGGTCCTTCTTCACCGAATGCTGGAGCGACTTGGAAATGAGGAGACCGCTCGCGTAGGAATAGACGTAGAAAAAGTACCTGATGTGGTTCCAGTACACCCACCAGTTCTCCGAACCCTCTGACTGCAGAACGGCCTTCCCCATGTACGCGGTCATATGCTTCCGGAACAATGTGCCGATTTCCTCTTTCGACAGGTATCCCTTTTCCCTCAAATCCCTGTGCAATTCCTGTTCGAACTGGTAGCACGCCACCTGCCTGAAAATGGACGAAACATCGTCGTTCAGCTTCTGCATCATGATGGCAAGCCGCAGCTCGTCATCAGCCGAGTGCAGGACTTCGTCGAGCACAAAGTCCTCCATGAACGTGCTCGCGACTTCGGCCGTTGAGGTCGGCGTGCCGAAGTCAAGGGCATGTTGTTTCTTTTTGATAAGTTCATTGTTGATTCCGTGGCCCAGCTCGTGCGCGATCGTCAGGACATCGTGCAGTTTTCCGGTGTGGTTCAGCAGGATGTACGTGGGCTGGACCATGAGGTGATGGATGCAGAAAGCGCCGCTGTCCTTGCCCTTTTTCGGGAAGACGTCGATCTGGCCGTTCTCCATGAACCCGGCGAAGATATCGGCGAATTCCCGGTCGAGCTTGCCCAGAACCGTATGAACGAGGTTTGCGGATCTCGGGTAGGGATAGCGCCCGGCCACCTTCCCGTACTCCACGTTCCGTTCGTGATAGGCGAGCTTCCTGACCTTCAGCAGCTTCGCTTTGAGCGCGTAATATCGCGCCGGGATCGCGAACCGCTTCGATACCGCTTCGATCAGGGAATCCACGACCTCGCTCTCGATATCGTCGGCAACATGCCGGAGCGTGTCGGGCCTCGGGGCGCCGCGAAGCTCGTCATCGATCTTCTTGTTCGCGAACACGGAATTGATCTCGGATTCGGCGACCTCGACGTGCTTCGCCAGAATATCGTTGAACGCCTTTGCCGCGGTATCGCGAACGCGTTTCTTCCTGCTGTTCATCAGCCCGACGATCTCCGAAAAGGGCATGTTCTTTCTCTTGCCGTCCTCGGCGATCACCGGGCGTTCCTCCTTCGAGAGGAACCCGGCGGTCATCTTTGTCCAGTTCGAAGATGACGTTGCGAGCTTGAGGTTCAGGATCTTCTCCTCGGGCTCGCTCAGGTGATAACGCGACTCGGCAAAGATCCGCTCCAGGAAATGGCGGTATTTGGCAAGACCTTCGTGCTCAAGAAACCGTTTTTGCAGTTCGGATTTGATCCTGGCGATCCGAAGGTAAAAAAACTGGCTTTCGTTCTCGAGCTTTTTGCTGAACTCCTCGATCTTGTTGAACCTGGCCTTCAGCTTCGGATCGTTCTGGTCCTGCTGGGTCCTGAGCCAGAAGTAATAACCTTCATCGCCGTCGGTGCCATACTGCCGCTTCCACGATTCATACTGGTCCAGCGCCTGTCGCAGGATCACCGGGTCTTCAAGATAATCAGTGCGGTCCTTCCAGGTGTTGATGAACGCGGTGCTCTTTTTCCCGACGAGCTTCCGTTTCTCCTCGATCCGGGGATCGTTATCTCCTGAAAAAAGCGGCTTCAGGTTCCAGACCGTTTGACCGGCCTTGAATGGTTTTTTTTGATCGAGAGGCATTCCCGCTCCTTCGTGAAAGATGGTTAGCTATGATACCACACAGTATACCCGCTCCCGCCCGGACTGTCCAGCAACTGCCTTTTCCAGAATTACATTTCACCTGCATGCGCTCCCTGTCCCCGTGGAACAAGGACTCAATTTTCCTCTATTCCCTCGGCAATGACTATGCTATACTCGCGGGCATGATACGAGAGATCATGCCCCTCGACCAGGTCCTGCACACGCGCGCGAACATGACCCCGCGAGCGACCTTTGTCAAGTTCGAAGGTAAAAAGTTTTCCTTCAAGGAGATGGACCGGCTGGCAACCGTGTTCGCGTTTGAGCTGATCAAGCGCGGCATGAAGCCCGGGGACCCGATAGCGCTCCTCTGCCATAACTGTCCGTACTACATCGCGGCCTACTTCGGCATCATCCGGGGCGGCGGGATCGTGCTGCCGCTTAACAACCTGCTTGCCGCTGAAGAGATCGACTTCATCCTGCACGACGCCGCTGTCCTGATCTGCCTGTACGATGCGGACTGCGCCGACACAACACAGAAGCTCACCCGCTCCGACACACGCTCTTTTTTCACCCTGAATGAGCTTGCGCATGCGCCTGTCCAAACGGATTCTTTTGTATCGCCGCCGCATACGGCCGAGGATATTTCGACCATACTCTACACGTCAGGCACCACGGGACGTCCCAAGGGCGCCCTCCTGACTCATCGCAATTTTCTGGTGAACGCCATGGCGGCGACGGAAGTCATTCGCGTGACGCACAAGGACCGCTTCGTCGTGTTCCTGCCGCTGTTCCATTCCTTCACCTACACGGTCTGCGTCATCCTGCCGCTCATCACCGGCGCGATGATCTCGCTTCTGCCGGGTGTGCGGCCGTTCTCGAAGGTCGTGAAGAGCCTGATCATCGATCGGATCACGCTGTTCGTCGCGATCCCCACCATTTACAAGATCCTGGCTGAAAAGAACATGCCGTTCTTCGTGAAACTCCTGCTGAACCTCAGGCTCTGCGTATCCGGCGCCGCGCCTCTGCCCGTGAAGGTGATCCATGAATTTGAGAGCGCCTTCAAGGTCCCGCTGCTGGAGGGATACGGCTTGACCGAGGCCTCGCCCGTCGTATCCATCAATCCGCTGGAAAAAGAAAAACGGAAGCCGGGAACGGTGGGACTGCCGCTTCCCGGGATCGAGGTCAAGGTGGTCAATGACAGCGGTGACCAGCTTCCCCCGGGGATAGCCGGCGAACTGCTCGTGAAAGGCCCGAACGTGATGCGGGGGTACCTGAACAGGCCGGAGGACACGGCGAAGACCCTGCGGAACGGATGGCTTTACACCGGTGATGTGGCCACCATCGACCAATCGGGCCACATCAGGATCATCGACCGCAAGAAGGACATGCTCATCGTCGATGGACTGAATGTTTATCCCCATGAGGTGGAAGTGGTGCTCTACCGGCATGACGCGGTCAAGGACTGCTCCATGATCGGCGTGCCCCATGAGCACGAAGAAGGCAAGGAACTGGGGATAATGTATGTGGTGCTGAAGGAAGGGGCGCGTGCCACGCCGAAGGAGCTCCGGGATTATCTCACTGGACATGTGGCGCACTTCAAGATACCCCGGCGGTTCATCTTCGCCGAAGACCTTCCGAGAACCGCGACCGGAAAGATCATGAAGAAAGAACTCAGAAAACTATACAAGGAAAAAGAAGTGAATCCTCCACCCGCATAATGTGTATTAGACAGAATTTATGTTTACAGAAACTGTAGACACTTTTAACGATTACATCTTTTTTAGCCTTTCCTAACGTTCTATCCCTCTTATTCATCATTTCATTTCTTCAATATTCTCCTCTTGACATGCTTTACCTTTTATGGTAAATGTAAAGCAGTAAAGGGGGTACCTCAATGCAAACTACATTACGGCTTAGCTCGAAAAACCAGATCGTTCTTCCCCGGGAAGCTAGAGAGGCGATGCACCTCAAGGGGAGAGATGAACTTCTCGTCGTAGTAAAGAATGATGTAACCATTATCATGCCTAAACCGGAGAATTATCGTTCCGCTCTCTCGGGTATGGGTAAAGGACGCTACCCGAAGACTCACCTCAAGAAGGAACGAGAATCGTGGTAGCGTCGCAATCGCTGGAAGCTTTTCTGAAGAATCACTCTTTAGTATTTCTTGATACGAGTTCCTTTATCTATTTTGTGGAACACCATCCCCGCTATTCGCACTTCTGTGAAACGCTCTTCGATCGCATTGAGGCGGGAAAGACGCGAGCTACAACGTCAACACTGACCCTCCTCGAAGTCCTTGTGCAGCCGTACCGTCAAAATAATGAAGAGTTGGTCATGAAATTTTACGCTTTATTGACAAGCTATCCGAATCTCACCTGGGTCGCCATGACGCTGAATGTTGCCGACCGAGCGGCTAAGCTCCGCGCAGAACACCGATTAAAGACACCCGATTCTATTCAGGCTGCCTCAGCGATCTCTTGTGGAGCTACTGGATTTATTTGCAATGACAAGATATTTAGAAAAGTGAAAGAGTTTGAAAGTCTTATAATCAATGATTGCGTCTGAGCAGGTCGTTGTATTCTTCCTGTAACATGCAAGCGCTCGCATGATAAGATCATACCGAAGAGCCACCGTTATGTGAATAGGCCAGACCTGAAAAAAAGTTTTTAAAGAAAGCGTACTGCGCAACAAAGAGAAACGGAACGAAATGATTATTGAAGCTGTTCAGAAATACGGGTATACTCAGCGACAGATAGCCGCTCATTTACATATGCATTACTCGACCATCAGCAATCTGGTGCGAGGGAAGGCGTAACACCAATATAAAAAACCTGAACCTATAGGTTCCTGACCCTATAGGTTCGTTAGGAGAAAAAATGAAGGAATTAATTGACCCTGTTGTAAGAATAATAGAAGCTCTTGCATGGCCTGGAACTGTTCTTTTAATTTTTATGGTGCTGCGAAAACACATCGCGCATGCGGCGCCATATCTTGAAAAGCTGAAATATAGAGACTTTGAATTAACTTTTAGCAAACAGCTTCATGAAATTGTCGATCAAGCAAAAAAATCACTGCCTCCCTCTGACAAGGAAAATGAATCTGAGCTTATTAGCTTACAATATTGGTCCGACCTCATAAAGCTATCTCCACGTGCTGCAGTTGCGTCTGCGTATCGGGAATTAGAAGGTGCTGCTGTGGCTGCGATCTTTCGCCACAAACTAAAACTGAATTCTTTTTTCACAGTAAATGATATGAGCGATATGTTGACGATGGCAGGGATACTCGACAAAAAAAAAGTTATGATTTTTCACCGCCTCGCAGGCTTATATAATAGTACTATACACGCTGGTACCGGAAGGGATATCTCTCTGGAGGACGCTGCTGAATATGTCGCTTTGGCTTCACGCTTTAGAGAGTATTTATCGAAAGCCTAATTACAATGGCGCGCAGCCCTAATTACTCAACAAAATAAACAGAGGTCTTGCGAACCTATAGAAACCTATAGGGTTAGATTGGACTCTTTCCTTGAAGCATACGAGAGTGCTGATGCGCTCTGGTATGCTGAGGTGCCTTCATATGATTATCAAGTCTTTCTCCTAGAATTAAACCTAGTCTTGAGTCACTGAAGATGAAAATGCAACAAAAAAGACTTGACCCTAAAGACTCCTTTGATATATGTCGATACCGTCAAGGCTATACTCTTCTCAACCTATGTAATCCCAAAATGATAATGTCCTAATTCGCCAAAATAGAAATGTCCTATTTCCAGTTACAATGCCTAACGTTAATAGGAGGGCATTGTGGCAGAAAAGGACATGATCACCATGAGCAGGGAGG
>JALNZF010000038.1 GCA_023229435.1 Nitrospirota bacterium | reverse complement strand
CGAATCATCCTTGGAGAAAGTATCTGAAACTAAAACGAAGAAACCAGGAACAGCCAATCACTGTTCCCTAAAACCGGACATTTCTATTTTGGTAACAATAGGACATTTCTATTTTGGCTTGACACTGCCGCGTTTCGGGGTTGACAAGTACGCTCTGTTTTGCTACATTTGCGCGGGACTTGGAACGGAAGGGTCAGAAGTAAAACGATAAAAATCTCAAGCGATCAGGAGGCGATCATGGGAGAAAAGCTTGCAATAGTCATCGGTGGGGGACCGGCACCGGGAATCAACGGGGTGATCGCCGCGGTCACATTCGAGGCCATCAAGCAGGAACTGGAGGTCATCGGCATCTACGACGGATTCAAGTGGTTGGCCAAGGGAGATTCATCGCATACTATCCGTCTTGATAAGGGGGAGATCTCACGCATCCATCTCCGCGGGGGGTCGATCCTGCGCACCTCGCGCGACAACCCCACCAAGAGCCCTGAAAAGATGGCCAATGTGGTCAAGACCCTGAACAGCCTCGGCATCAAGTACCTGGTGACCATCGGTGGAGACGACACGGCCTTCACAGCCACCCGGGTTGAACAGGAAGCGGGCGGCAAGATAGCGGTCTGCCACGTGCCCAAGACCATCGACAATGACCTTCCGCTCCCGCACGGCATCCCGACCTTCGGGTTTGAGACCGCGCGCCAGCTCGGCACCCAGCTGGTCGAGAACATCATGGAGGACGCCCGCACCGCGAGCAGGTGGTATTTCGTTATCGCCATGGGCCGCTCCGCGGGGTTCCTGGCGCTCGGCATGGGTATGGGCGCCGGCGCCACGCTCACCCTTATCCCTGAAGAACTGGGCAACAAGATCTCGCTGAACAAGGTGATCTCCATTCTCGCGGGAGCCATCATCAAGCGGCTTTCCCTCGGCAGGACCCACGGCGTGGTCGTGATCGCGGAAGGCGTTGCCACGCGTTTCGATCCTGAAGAGCTGACCTTCCTGAAGGATGTGCCGCGGGACGACCACGGCAACATCCGTCTGGCGGAAATCCCGCTCGGCGACCTGCTGAAGCAGCGGGTGATGGCGGAACTGGACTCGCTGGGACTCAAGACGACCATCATCGCCAAGGACATCGGCTATGAGCTTCGCTGCCAGCCGCCCATCTCCTATGACCGCGAATACTCCCGTTACCTGGGCTACAGCGCGGTGAAATTCCTGACCTCGGGCGGCACCGGCGCCATGATCATGCTGAAAGACGGCAAGAACATGCCGATCAAGTTCGCTGATCTGATAGACCCCAAGACAGGCAAGACGCGTGTCCGTATCGTGGATATCAATTCCGATGACTACCACATGGCGCGACGGTATATGATACGGCTTGAGAAGGAAGACATGGAAGGCGAGAAACTCATAAAACTCGCGGCAACGGCAAAGATGAGCCCCGCGGATTTCAAGAAAAAGTTCGGAGTGGCGGTGGAATGATGAACACCCGTGATAGGTGATAGGTGGGTGGGAAATGATTCGCGAACACCTTGTGAGGGGCTGCATCTGCTCCTCACTTTTTTATTTCTGTTTATTCATTACTCATTACTGATTACTCATTACGTCTTTCCAACTACAGCGGGATCCTCTTCTCCCGGGCGATGTTTCTGAGTATGATCATGGCATTGTGCAGGCGCTGGAGCTTCATGTTCCTTGTTCTAAGGATAACCATATTGGTAAAATCCGTTTTCTCGTTCCTCGTGCTGGTAAGCGCCTTGTTCAGATGATCGTATAGTTCCTTGACCATGTCCTTGTCGAATTTTTTAAGAAAAAGAGGGTTCACCGAAACGTAGCCTTCGGCGACATCGATGGCGACCACCCTCATGCTTTTGCCTCTGAATCCGCTCTCCGCCATAATGACCGCCCCTATTTTTTTTCACACGCTTTGATCGCTTTTTCCAGGAGCTCCTGCGTCGCGCGCAGGTCCTCAACGTGCTTCTGAATTTCCTCCAGGGCCGCGCCCTGCCGGACTTTTTCCCGGAGCGCCTCGATGGCCGCAAAAAGGTCCTGGGCGGTTTCCCGGATCAGGGCATGGGAGCTCCTGCTGTGATCACACAACCGGCTGACCGCCTTACCCAGGTCCTTCAGCATGGGATCGTCCGAACCCCTCAGTCTGAGGGAAATATTGGTCTCTCCCTCCACCAGCTGCTCGAGGATCCTGCGTATCCGCTGCATGGGACCGACGAAAGTATGGGAATACATCGTGCCGACAATGCCGACGAAGAACAGGAGGGTGACCAGCGCGACAGGGAGAAAAACGGGAAGTTGCAGGATCTCGGCGAGTTTCTGGAAAACCTTCAGGAGAAAGGTGTAGGCGCCCAGGACAACGAGAAGAAAGATGATAAACCGGTATTGCGGGTCCGCTGCGCTCAGATGACCCTTGCCCCTGCCTAACAGTTGTCTTTTCCCGGTCGTCGGCATAAACTCTCCGCACCATAAAAATACTTCACTGCCCTCAGGACATTCCAAGCGATCACACCGTGAGCAGAACCGCTACAATTTGATTATACTAATAACGGGACGGCCGGTCAAGGTCATATTTGTCCGGCACATAAACCGGAATGAAATATCCCTTGAAGAACATGCGGCACTATGGTAAAGTTGCCGCATGCCGCTCTGCGACCCTCATAAACGGCTCATCGACTATCTCCGGATATCCATCACCGACCGGTGCAACCTCTCCTGCTTCTACTGTAAGCCCCGCGCCGGGATGAAGACGCTGCCCCACCATGAGATACTCTCCTATGAAGAGGTCCTCCGGCTCGTGGCCCTTGCCGTGCCGCTCGGGATCTCCCGCGTGCGTGTGACCGGCGGCGAGCCTCTGGTCAGGCGCGGCATCATCGATTTCATCGCATCGCTCAATAGGCTCGCAGGAATAGAAGACATCAGCATCACCACGAACGGCGTGCTGCTCGAGGAGATGGCGGACGGCCTTATCAAGGCCGGGAAACCGCGACTCAATATCAGCCTGGATTCGCTCGATCCGCACACGTTCCGGAAGATCACCGGCAGCGACAACTACGACCGGGTATGGCGCGGAATCAATCGGGCGGAGAAACTCGGATTTTTCCCGCTCAAGATCAACATGGTTCCGGTCAGGGGCATGAACGATGCCGAGGTGGCCGACTTTGCGCGCCTCACGCTCGACCGGAGGCTGCATGTTCGGTTCATCGAATACATGCCCATCGGCGCGGATGATCGCTGGCGCAGGGATTCCTGCGTTCCCTCCAACGAGATCCGGGCAATCATCGAACGCGAGGTCGGGCCGCTTAAACCGTTCTTCTCGGAGAATTCCGCGGGCCCTTCGGACAACTACCAGCTCCCCGATGCCCGCGGGGTGATCGGGTTCATCAGCCCCATCACGCGGCATTTTTGCGGGTCCTGCAGGCGCCTCCGCCTCACGGCGGACGGGAAGATCAGGCCCTGCCTGCTTTCAGACACGGAGATAGACGTGAAGTCGCCCCTGCGCAGCGGGTGCGATGATGCGGAACTGGAACGGTTGTTCAGACTCGCGCTCGAGATCAAGCCGGACAGGCATTATCTCAATGAAACCGGACCGGGTTGCTTCCAACGGACCATGTCAAGAATAGGAGGATAAGAAGCACAAAATTCCAAATCCCAAGCACCAAATGACAAATACCAAATAAAATTCAAGCATCAAAAAACAAAATTCCAAACGTTTCGGAAATTGTGATTTTGAATTTGGATATTATTTGTAATTTGGGATTTGAAATTTGGAATTTCAACTATTATGGCTAAACTCACTCATTTCGACAAAGACGGCGCCGCGCAAATGGTGGACATTACCGCCAAAGATGAAACGGCCCGGGAAGCGGTGGCGGAAGGCCGCGTCATCATGCAACCCGAGACGCTTACGCTTATTCTCGACCGCAAGGTCGTCAAAGGCGACGTCTTTTCCGTGGCGCGCATTGCAGGCATCATGGCCGCAAAAAGAACGTCCGAGCTCATCCCCCTCTGCCATCCGCTGAACGTTTCGTCCGTCAACATGGACTTCGAGCCGAACAAGGAACGATCCTGCGTCCTGATCCGCGCCACGGTCAGAATCTTCGCGCGGACCGGTGTGGAAATGGAGGCGCTCGCCGCCGTCGCCGCCGCGGGCCTCACGATCTACGACATGTGCAAGTCAACGGACCGCACCATGACTATTTCCGACATCCGGTTGATGAAGAAATCGGGCGGCAAGACAGGGACGTTTGTAAGGGAAAAGTGACGGAACCACAGGGAGTCATGTGGCCACTGACAATGCAGAGTGCGGACAACATTGGGGACATCCTATCGTCCCCAATAAAGCTCCCTCACAAACGAAACAAGGCAAGCCATTCGGCCTGCCTTGTTTGATCACACTATCGTCAGTTTTCCCGCTTCTCCGGAGCCATCCTCTCCGAACCAAAAGCGGGGCTTCCTTTCTAAACAAATCTGACCCTGAATGTTCTCTCTCCTGCTCCTAAGACGAGAAGAAACCTTTCCTCGGCTTCGGCTCCTTGGACAAGAAGAAACTTTTCTTCGGCTTCGGCTCCTCTTTTTGTTCTGGTGGTCGTTCCGACCCGGACATCCGTTCCCCTTCGGCACGAGTGACCTTGCCTTCCATTTTCGCACCCTTTTGAATACAGAGCGTCTCCTTGTATAAAATCTCCCCCTTGCCTCGCGCGGCGGCCCCGAGCTCCACCTCGTTGCTCTCAAGGCTGCCGGTGAACTCACCGTTGATGTGGATCTTGTCTTTTGCCTGGATCTTGCCGCCGAGAAACTTGCCGGTTACCTTCACGTACCCTCCGGCGCTGATATTCCCTCCGCTCATTTCGCCTTCGATCTCGACGCTGCCGCCCCTGGCATCGATGTTCCCCTTGCATGTGCCTTTGATGAAGATGCTTGCATTGTTCTCGGCAGTGATATTCCCCTCGAGGTCGCCGTTCATCTGCAGGTCCTGGCTGACGACCATGTTGCCGGTAACCTTGCTTCCCTTGAATATCGTGTTTATTCCCTGCTCGTCGGTTTTAACGGCACCCGCCACAATATTCTTCTCCGCTACCTTGACCTCGATCATCTCTTCCTGTTTTAGCATCTTGTATCCTCCAATCTCCGTATTTGACCGGACGGCCGGATCCACCGCCATATCATGCAAACCTGCGTCATACAAGGATCCTGCCTGTTCTTTCAAGATAAGAGTATAGGATTGAGAGATAATAATATGTGATCGATATCACCTTTCGGATCATATTAAATAGAGACCCCTGAGGGGCAGGTATCGTTTCATGTCATCTCAATAAAAAGGCGAGGTAAAGAAGCCAATGGCACAAAAGTACGGCCTGTTGCCCAAACCGATTGTGTGCTTCGACAGGCTCAGCACGAACGGAAAAAGTTCATAATATCAAAAGCTATACCGTTCGCCCTGAGCTTGTCGAAGGGTGAAAGGGGTTTGGGCAACAGCCCGGGTAGACCTGAATGTTTCTTATGAATAAACGCTTGACAGTAACCGGCATGCCTGTTACTATTATGTGCATATGCACAATATGACGGAGAGGGGCAAGCATGTCGCCGAGGTGTAAAAAGCCGCGAAACTGCAAATGCACGTTTAAAGGCAAGGCGTTCAAACCCACGTGCGTTCCGATGACCGAGCTCGAGCAGGTGCCGCTTTTGCGTGAAGAGCTTGAGGCGCTGAAGCTCTGCGATCTTGACGATCTAACGCAGGCGGAGGCCGGCGTCAGGATGGGCGTGTCACGGGGGACCATTCAGAGAATACTCACCCTGGCAAGGAAGAAGGTCGCGAAAGCTCTCAGCAAAGGCCAGGCAATCGTATTTGAATAAAAGCAGCATAAATCATACCAGGGAGGAACATGACATGAAGATCTGTTTTCCGGTCCAGAATGATGATGGGATAGAGAGCACGGTGTATAATCACTTTGGCTCAGCGCCGGTATTTGTCGTTTTCGACACAGCCACGAACAGCGTTGCGTCGATCAATAATCGAGACCAGCACCACTCGCATGGCGCATGCAACCCGATGAAGGCGCTCGACAACCAAAAGGTCGATGCCATCGTCGTCGGCGGGATAGGCGCGGGCGCGCTCACGAGGCTGAACCAGATGGGGATCACGGTGCATCGCTCACAGGGAGTGACAATACGGGAAAATCTTTCTCTTTTCCAGGCTAAAAGCCTTCCCGTGCTGACGGTCCAGGGCTGCTGCGGCGGCCATAGCAATGACGGGGGCTGCGCCCATTAAAGAACTTTACAAAGCAATATCGTAACTATTCAGTACATCTGAACCCAAAAAGGTGTTACACCGGATAGAACTCTTTTTATCCGCAGATTTCGCAGATGGATGCAGATTTTAAAAAATAAATCAGGTTCGATTTAATCTGTGAAATCTGCGTAATCTGCGGACAATACTTTGACCTGAGTAGTTACGCAATATCTTTAATTTTGAGTCACGTTTTTGGATTGACAACCTTAATCCTCTCCCCTGATGGGAGAGTAAATAATAAACTCCCTCGCCCCAATCGGGGAGAGGGCCGGGGTGAGGGGGGATTTTTGCATGACTCATCGGCATGAGGCAACGCCTCGCCAACCTGTCATCGCAGGAACAACTCCAGGATGATCAACGGCAGCCAGTTAAACATCTTTATAACGAGGATAAAGATGACGATCACCACCGGTATATAGAATAGATTCAACAGCTCCCGTGATATGTTTTTTGACATATTCATACGATGTAATAGTTTATAACCACGATCGTCAGCATCGTGAATGCGAACTTCAACCAGGGCAGACTTACCTGCTGACTTGCTTTTCGCTCAAGCCTTTCCACCCTGGCCTTTATCATCATGTTCGTGCCGCTGACTGCCGCTGTTTCAAGCACAGTGGAATTACCGATCCCCTCTTCCGCAATATAGAATCTCTTCAGCGTGTCGGCCAGGACCTGAGGTTTACCGGTCCAGAAGGCGGCAATGTCGTCGCATATCTTTTCTTCGTCCAATGACGCCGCCTTGAACGCGAAGAGCATTACCGGGTTATAGAACATCAGAAGCCGGATCAGCATCAGCAAGGTGAGAAAATGGCTGTTGTTCCTGATCGCATGGGCAACCTCATGTCCCAGGGCGGCCTTCAACTGATCATAGCTGAGAATCCTGAGGAGCCCTGATGTTAATACTATCGCGGGCTTCGGACCGGTTAAGGTGGTGAACAGGACCTGATCGTTGCTCTCAATGACATAATCGTCCAGCAGGGGGGCGTGCAACTCGCGAAGGATGCGCTTTACCGGGCTCTGGACAGCTGCATTAACAGGATACGTCTCCTTTTTCGACTGGACCCATTGTATTGTCAACATGATCAGTTCCTGGCAGGCAAGAACCAGTAAGGCGCCAATGACCAGTGAAATGAGCACCAGACTGACCGGGACCATGCCCCACTGAGCAAGGTCAAGCCATCGGGAGGAGTCGAACAACGCGGACATTCTAAAGGAGGCATTTCCCCTGATGGGATTAAGCAGATAATAGACCGGGAATGAAACGAGCGGGAGCAGGATCACGAGAGAACGGAACTTCTGCACGATCAGAGGGTTCTCGATCTTCCATAGTCTGACAAGGGCGCCCACCAGCACGGCTGCCGTGAGTGAATGAAAGAAAGATTGAACAATATAGTTGCCGACATATGAGTTTAGAAAACCATGGATATCCATGTGTGACCTCTCCCCGGTCATCAGTGTCTCATGAGCTGCATTTTATTACAGAAGCAATTTGCCCGCCTGCGATTTCGATCACGAGCGAACCAAAGAACCGTTCGCTGGTCACTGACTTAAGCACCGTCAGAAGCTCCTCTATCTCCCCTGCGTTATACAGTCTGTAACGGATCAGGGACGCGATAATCTGACAATTACAATCGGTCCGCTCGGTCTTGCAAAGACTGCACTTGTCGCAATTCATTCCCCGAAATCTCCTTCATGTGGCTTTGATGTTTGTTTAAATCCGCATGAATTAAAGACCTTCTTTGTGTCTTAGTGCCTTCGTGGTGAAAGTTTTCTTTCCATTTAATGCTGTTCCTGGTAGCTCGCGTCCTGACGAATGACCGGCATTCTGTTCACGATCCATCGGAAGACCAATATATGCAGCGTTGCAACCGCCGCTACCATGGCGAACTCCTGCCACGGCGGAACGATATGATGCAGGTGATTCGGCAGGTTCCAGTTAAAGGCCACGATGGATATGTTGAGCCTGTTCACCAGAACGCCGATGACGGCGAAAAAGGCGCCGAACCGCACAATGCCGACACGTGCATGCTTGATCCCGTAGCTCAAAACTACGGCGGGAAGGATTACGAAGCCCAGGAGTTCAACGAGGAACCAATACCCGTACGGCGTTGCGAGAAGCGCCCAGTTGTTGTCATGTGCCAGGGCGATCAGCTTCAGCGAGAAGTAAACGTAGATCCCGAACACGGCCCCCTTGCCCAGTCCGAGCGTAAGACGGTCCAGGCTGCCGAGAAATGTCTCGTCCGCCCTGTGGCTGAGGTACTTTGCCGAGAGCGTACTGACGGCGATCGTCATGACCAGCGCCGCGTAGATGCTCGATATCAGGTTAAGGATGGGGAGGTATGTCGAATACCACAGCGGGTGGAGCTTGCCCGGCGCGAGCAGGAACATGGCCCCGAGCGCCGACTGGTGCAGCGTAGAGAGAATGATGCCCGCGATCGTCATACCGACGGTGATCCTGAGCGCCCACTGGCGGACCCGCTTCGATTTGAGCCACTCCAGAATGACCGGGCTGAATTCGAGTATCTGGACCGTGAGGTAGGTCGACACATGCCAGGCCACCAGAAAGAGGACGGAGGCTGTTCCGAAACCCATGGTCATCGGATAATAGATGCGCCACGGCCTGCCGAGGTCGATCAGAAGGTAACACGCGGCGAAGAAATAGCCGAGGAGCCCGATCAGGACGCCGAGCCGCACAAGCGGGCCGTAGTCCTTAAATCCGAAAATATAATAGGCTGTTGCCATGACGAAGCCCGTGGCCGAGAGCGGAACTCCGCCGAAAAGGCCCCACCCGAGCAGAAGCCCCCAGGGATACTCGTTGGATGCATGGGTCGCGAACGCAAGCCCCTGTATGAAGCGGAGGGCGATGACCGGAAGACCGATGCTCAGGATGATCGCCGCTATGACGTTGAACGGAGTGATCAGGCTCCGGGTGTAATCCTGCACCGACATTCCCAGCCGAAGTTTCTCAATGAAGGTGGTCGGCAAGGTCTCTGCTTTTGCGAGATATTGGCTCATTTCTTTTCCTCCGTTTTTTTATGATCCGCTTCGTTCTTCGATCCGTTTTTCCCATGCTGCGTCGCGGCGTAGAGCATGCCGAAGAAGGCGGGCCAGATAGTGAACACGAGGGGAACGCTCGAGAGGAACCCTTTCGTATTTTCAAGCATCGGGGTCTTCTGGATATTCGTCGGGAACCCGTAGTGTTCGAAGGGCACGCCGGAAATGTAGAGCCAGCTCGTTCCTCCACCCTCGAATTCTCCGAAAATATGGTCCACGTACTTGTCGGGATTTTTCACGATCCGTTCCCGCGCGAGCTTGAGCAGATCGCTGCGCTTCCCGAAGGTAAGCGCGCCCGTGGGGCAGGCCTCCGAACACGCCGTCGGGCGGCCCTGCTTCACCCGGGGATAGCACATGGTGCATTTCGAGATGCGGGGCTCCAGGGCGCTGTTATAGTCATAGGCCGGGACATAGTAGGGACAGGCGACCATGCAGTACCGGCAGCCGAAACAGAGATTCACGTCATAGGTAACAGGGCCCTCCGGCGTCTTGGTGTATGCATGGATGGGACAGGCGGTGGCGCATGCCGGTTCGTCGCAATGATTGCACTGGATCTTCCGGTACAGGGGTTTGTCGGGGTCTTTGGGGTTCGGGAAGCGGTTCACCACCGTATAGGCATCCACCGTCGGTCTGCGCACTTCATCAAAAACGGACTGGTCGTCAAAGGGCACCTTGGGGGCCGGCAGCTCGTTTTCCTTATTACAGGCCTCTTCGCAGCTGCGGCATCCGACGCATGCGGTCAGATCGTACAGCACGCCGTAGCGGCCCGGGGCGCCGCTGAATTCTGTGGCGCTTGCGGTTTTTGCCTTTGAGGTGAGGAAGGCCGCCCCGAGGGCTCCGCTGATCGCCGCGAACGTGCCCATGAATCTTCTCCGGGTAAAGTTCAGGCTGTCGCCCATCTCGCCGGGTCCGGATTTTTTCCGATCGTCGTCGGTCTTCGCGGGCATCAGGCCGCAGACAGAGGGCTTGTTATTGTTCTTATCCATAATTAATGATTCCTCCCTGTTACAACGGTTTTCTGTATTCCCGTTCGCGGGGTGTGATTCACCCCGTTAGAGAAAGCCGCCACGCCTATGGCGTGGTTGATATTCTGCATTTACAGCTTGTGGTATAAAGCCATACTCGGTTAACGATAGAGAACTTATTCTCTAACGGGGTGAACCTTCGAGCTCGACTGCAGTTCACGCTTGTCATGACACATGGCGGCGCAGGCCTTGGGATCAACGCCCACATCGGCCATGCCGAGGTGGCACTGAAAACACTGGCGGTGATAGGCGACCTTGAGTCCCGGCATCCCGGGGGACGCGGGATCATAAACGCCGTGGCAATTTTTGCATGCCATGAAACTTCCCGTGACCGATCCCCTGAACGAAGACGCCGCGATGCGATGGCATTCATGACAGGGCGAACTTGCGTTGTTCCCATGCTGATGATGACACTTTCCGCAATCACCGGCGATGCCAATGTGTTTCTCGTGGTTGAACAGTACGGGCTCATATTTATTGACCAGACTGTCCAGTTTGACGATTCCCGGGGCAACAGCCGAACCCGATGCCGCAGACGGCGGTGATCCGGTTTCGGCGTTCGCTGAGGGTACGACAACCAGGATAAATCCCAACAACACAGCGACTATGAAAATATCTTTCATGCTATCCGTTCCTCCTTAACATGCATTGAAGCTCCCGGAAGCAAGTTCACGGGGACCTTCGATTCTTACGGTAACAATACAGTAACTGTTTAGGTCAATATGTTATCCGCAGATTACGCAGATTTCACAGATTAAATCAAATCTGAATTGTTTTATTTAAAATCTGCGTCCATCTGCGAAATCTGCGGATAAAAGGATTTTTCTCTGACGTAAAGTTTATCCGTGTTCAGATGTGCTGAATAATTACAAAATTCAATCGTGTTCGTTCGCTGCGCTTGCTCCGGAATTCAGGAGAGGAGCGCTGTTCTCTTTGGCGCCCTTACCGCAGCGGTCCTGTCACTTCATCCCGGACTGCTTGTTCCTGTCTGCGTCCCGCTTTTTGGCCTTCTTTTGACCGGTGAGGTACGCTTCCATCGGACGCCAGGAAAGCGCGGCGCTCCCTCCCGCCATCCTCAAAAACCCGTCTTTGAGGGCCGTGGCAGCGGCAGCGGCAAAGTTAAACGGGAGGGAGATCAGATAAACGAGCCCCATGAACGGAGCGGCTAGAAGGGTGGACAGATTGAGCCCGTGTTCCTTCACGTATTTGATGTCCTCCCGGTATGCATCCATGAGACTCTTGAAAGGTTTCGCCTTCAGGATCTCAGCGAAGAGGATGAAGCTGGCAATGGCCGCGATGGCGATCAGGTACTCGATCCCTTTTACTCTGGTGGTGAAATCAACAAGTGTATTCATGTTCCGCCTCCTTCATAAAATTTAAAAAAACAAATTACCGGTTATCCCGCTTGCTCACGACAGGGCGGGTTGTGTTTACTGGTTCTTCTCCGGGGCTGCTGCGCGAGAGCCGTATATACTGCATCTTCCTGACCGGGATGATCTCTCCGGACTCAAACTTGATCAACAGCTTGCTGAAGAATTTGTTTCCTCCCAGTTCTCTCAGCAGGGACATCAGCTTGGCCATCTTTTGTGTTTGCGTTTCCTGGATATTACTTACTCTCTCTTGACTGATCACTTTGGTTCTCCCCTTTTTGGGAAAGAATACTACTTGTTCCTCTCTCATCGATATCTGTTGTTCCTCTTCCATTTCATATTTCTCGTTAGAAGTCATTAACAAACCCCTCTGTTTGGTTTTCTTTGCGTTCGCAGCCTGCCCTCGACCTGATCGGGGGCGGCTTTGCGCGAACAACTGCCGTTTTTAGGTTGATCCGCTTGTTGCATCTACATGCATATTAGCAATATCCGCGCCAAGAGACCGGAATGCTGATGAAGGTATTGATTACGGGCAGTTACATTTTGGGAAGGGTCAGGGGAATTACATCAGAGGGGATGCGTATGTGACTTGTCACTGTGGCAGTCACAGTAGCGGGTGTGACTGCCACACTTTATTATTTTTTTATTTTCCGCTTGATCCCGAAGGTCTTCATCTTACGGTAAACCGTACGGCGGTCGACACCGAGCAGGTTGGCTGCTCTCGATATTTTCCATGCGGTCTTTTCCAGGGCATCTTCGATCGTCTCGCAGCTCAAGACGCCCTTTTCTGTCCGGGTCGGAATGGTTTGCCCGCCTTTATAGGCAGTTATGGCGACGGGAAGGTGTTCCGCGGTGATGCTGTCCCCATGACAGAGAATGAAGGCGTGTTCCAGCGCATGCTCCAGCTCCCTGGCATTGCCGGGCCAGGGATAATTCATCAGCAACCCTTGGGCTTGTTCCGTGAGTGCTACCACTACTTTGTTAAACTTCCAGTTCAATTTCTTCAGGAAATGCTCCACCAGCAGCGGGAGATCGTCGAGCCGCTCCCTGAGAGGAGGGATGGGGATCTCGATCACATTCAGGCGGTAATAGAGGTCTTCCCGGAACTCGCCAAGATGCACCCGCTCGCCGAGATTCCGGTTGGTCGCCGCGATGACCCGGACGTTGATCCGTATGGGGGTTGAGTCTCCAACCCGCTCAAATTCCATTTCCTGAAGTACCCGCAAAAGGTTCAGCTGCATCTTGGGCGAGATGTCACCGATCTCATCCAGGAAGATCGTCCCGCCATTGGCCTTCTGAAAGCGGCCGATCTTGTCGCTCACGGCTCCCGTGAAAGCGCCTTTGACATGACCGAAAAGCTCGCTTTCCAGCAGGCTCTCCGATAAGGCGGCGCAGTTGACCTTGACCAAAGGTCCCTGGCTGCGCGGTCCAATGTGATGGAGCGTCTCGGCCACCAATTCCTTGCCCGTGCCGCTTTCACCGGTAATGAGCACGGTGGTTTGAAAGTCCGCCAGGTTCTCGATCAGGGAATAGATCTTCTGCATCTTCGCGTTCTGGCCGATGATATGATAAAATTGCCGGCGATCATTCAGGTTCTTCCCGAGAGCGGCCAGGCTCGTTACATCCCTCAACACCAGGACCGCGCCGGAGAATTTGCTCTCCTGCTTCACGAGTGGAGAGGCGCTGAGGGAGATCACCTGCGCCGGATGATCAGGACAGCGGCATTCAAGGCGCGGAAACTCGATCGGTTCCTGTTTTTTGATCGTCCATTGAAGCATTTCAAGGACCTTTCCCTCACATAATGCCGGCATCGAAGCAAAGCTTTGACCGATGGCCGCCTTTCGGGAAACTCCACAGATCCTCGCCGCCGCGCCGTTCATCTCGACGATCCTCAGTTCCGTATCAACCATGATGATCCCGTCCTTCACGCTCCTGAAGATCGCCTCAAGGTTGGACCGGATCCGGGTATTCTCATCCACGACCCTCTTGAACCGGAGGGCCCGGAGGGCCGCGTCCAGCAGCAGGTCCTTCTCCACGGGTTTTGAAATATAGTCGAACGCGCCCAGGCGGATCGCCTTCGATGCCGTCTCAAGGTTTGGCGCTCCGGTGATCATCACGACCGGAATGTGCACATCCATCTTCTTGACCTTTTCAAGCAGATCTATCCCCGTTTTCCCTCCGAGGAGAATATCCGCAAAGATAAGATCCGGCGCCGCCTCCTGTATTTTACCCAGCGCGTCGTTATAATCCGATGCCGTCGCCACCTGGTATCCCGCTCCCGCGAGAAAACTTTGAAAAGTGACCCGGATGCTTTTCTCATCATCCACGACCAGAATATTGGCGCTCATGGTTTTCCTTTTTCTTTCCTTGGTCCGGGGAGACAATTCCCGGCCTTCTTCATCGGCGCGGTCCGCGCTTTCTTGCATTTGACCGGCAACTCAATGATCACGGAGGTATATTCGCCTTCCTTGCTTTCGATCTGCATTCTGCCTTTATGATCACGGATGATATTATAACTGATGCTCAGCCCCAGGCCCGTCCCCTGACCTGCCGGTTTTGTTGAAAAGAACGGTTGATATACTTTGTTTAAGATCGTGTCGGGGATCCCCGTACCCCGATCGCGGAAGATGATGCGAAAATACGGCTGGCCGTCTCTTCTGATCTTTTTTCCGCTGATCTCAAGTATCTTGTCTTCATGCATATCGGGATATTTCTTATTTAACGCGTACAGCGCGTTCGTGATAACGTTCAGGAAGACCTGCTGGATCTGATTGGCGATCCCATTGACCGGGAGCGGGCTCTCGGCGAGATCTATCTTCAGCTGCACGCCGTTTGTTTCAAGAAGTTTTTTGCTCAGCGAAAGGGTATTGTAAAGGACTTCGTGCAGGCAGATGCAGATCAGTGTCTTATCCTCGCTTTTGGCCCGAGCAAAGGACAGCAAGGTGTTGACGATCTTGGCGATACGACGGCCTTCTCTCATGATCTCGTTGGGAATAAGAGGATCGCAGTTGCCGGCCTGGCTCTTGTCCGCAAGCATCCGCGCGTAGTTGATAATGCCGTTGATCGGATTATTGATCTCGTGGGCCACGCCTGCGGCCAGTTCGCCAAGGGACGCCATGTGCGCGGCATGGATGGTTTCGGCCCGCAGTTTGATCTCGTCGGTGACGTCCCGGTAGATCATGATGATCTTGTTCACTCTGCCCTGATCGTCCTTGACCGGAAAGGCGTCCGACGCCCATATCCGGCCATCCTCGGAAGCGATCTTGCCGCTGGTCGGCTTTCCGGTACGAATACAGCTTAAGGCATGGCATTCTTCGCAGGGTTTCCCCGCGTGCTTCAACAGATCAAAGCAGTATTGTCGACTCGAGTCGGAAATGGAAAAACCCATCAGATCATTGACGTATTTATTGGCCCAAATGATCTTCAGGTCGGGAGAAAGCAATAGAATGGCGTTATGGATCGTATCGAGAAGGGTATGATATTCCTGCGGGAGTATCGGGTACTGTCTTACATTCTCCAGCAGGCCCTCCTCAGCCCGCATGCTTTCCGTGATGGGCTCGAACAACCCCAATACGTAAGGTGTTCCCTTTTTGTCCGTTTGCGGGAGCATCTTTACCCGCAGGAACCCGTCCTTAAAAGGCCTTTCGATCATGCAAACCTTTTTAGAATTGAAACTGTCCCCTTTTTTACAGAAAGAACAGACCTTTTCCAGACCTTTCCTTCCAGGATCATCGGCATATTCACCGATGATCTCATAACACCGCTTTCCTAATAGTTCCTTTTCGCTCCTACCCGTCAGTTCAGCGAAAAGATCATTGACCCAGATAAATCTGAATTTTGCGTCGAGGCAGGCACTACTGAGCGGAAGGTCGGACAAGCTCACATTTAATTTGGCATTTTCGGTCAGCATATCAAGTCCTTTCTTCCAAACCGCGGTAGAAGAGCGTGACAACCGGCGCTGCGTTAAACGAGCGGATCAAGACTTATAAAAAAAATTTATACAAATATATATACAGAAAGAACATTCTTTAACGATGCAAGAATACTCTAATACCTTTTTTTATCCATTACAAGAGATTATTTGTGCGGGGGAAGTGACGGAACCACAGGGAGTCCTGCGGCCAAAAACAAGGCATCGTGCAAAATTACGATAGCACCGGAAGCCGTTCTATCGGATTCAAGCATTTTGCGCATATTCCGGAAGATAGCTGACAGTCATGCCGCTTCATTCCGGTGATTCCGGGTAATCTTCCACCCAACGACCTCTGAAATCGTACTTATCGCCAGGCAGTACATACTTTAATCCGAAAATTAGTATCGTGCCGCGCGGGCAGAGTTTGTCACCTACACCTACTACTGTACAGTCGAGAGTGATTGAAATAATCAACGAATATGGGTTGAAACTTGAAGAACAACGAGTTGAGCCCCGCGCTGCAGAGCGCGGGACTCGAACGACTTGTTAACTCGTGTCTATGCGGCTCTTTTAAGGCTGATACGCATGCCTGCCTTTGTTGCAAGGGCGATAAGCATTTCAAGGCTGAACTTTTCCCATTTACCTCGTATGAGGTCTGAGACCCGGGACTGACTGACGCCAAGGATCTCTGCCGCTTTTGCCTGTGTCAGTTTCTTGTTTTTAATGAACTTCCGAAGATCAGCCATGATCTCAGAACGCATCTGAAGAATTGCGGCTTCCTCAGGGGGAAAACCGAGATCAAGAAACACGTTGCCGGAAGATTTGATAATAGGTTCTTTCATAATACTACCCTCCAATTTGCTTGAATCGCTTGCGAGATAATTCAATATCGTGTTGATTCGTTTTTTGGCTCTTCTTTTGAAACGAATGGAGAACATATACTGCATCCTCGAACTTTGCCACGTAAATAATGCGCCATTCTCCCAGAACATGTATACGGATTTCCTTGACCCCGCGACCTATGCTTGGCATTGGTTTCCAATCGGCTGGCTCAAGTCCGCATTGAACGGAATATAATTCAAAGCCCGACGCTTTGCGAGCTTCATCCGGGAAGTTCCGGAGGTCGTCCAAGCTTGAGCCTATGAAGTTTAGAGGTATGATAATCACTTTTGTATTATATAAGTTTTTATATATTATGCAAGCATTATTTGGGAAGAGATATACGTGATAACGGCTGGAGCGGCCCTGGCCTAAAAAGGCGAAAATATTACGCCGTACTTAGTCCGCCACTTGGTAACTTTATTGTATTTATCCTTTAGCGTAACGAAAAACGGATCTTTCGAGAAAAGAGATATGAGGATGATAAGAGGAAACGATACTATCCACAGCACTGGGAAAAGCACAACCTACCAAATGATTGTAAATAATATTTTTACAATAAAATGCATTTGTCAGGCTCCGTTAATAACGAGTTCACACACCGCGAAGTGGTCGGCGTGGAACGACTTGTTAGGCCTTAACGTTCCGATTGAAAACTATCTACCTGTCCGTATTTTGCAATCAAGAATGCATCCACGTCTGCATCAGGTTTTCTTTTTGTCTTATCAATTGTGTAACTTGTTTTTGTCTTTGCTTTGATATCATACACATCTACAAACGCCTCATCGGATTCAATACCATATACGACGAATGAAAAGTCAGAGAGCCAAAAGGTGCCATAGATAGAACCTTCTGTGCCCGTTGCCCGCACCCGATAAGACTTCTTCCCCTTTATGTCGCGGAGGTCAACGAAAGCATCAGGATCTGCACCTGTTACTATCTTCCGGCCATTTATTATCTCAAACAAGAAATTAGGAGTGAACTTCAGAAAATAATCTTTTGTCTTGTTGCAAGGGCTGTCGGAAAAGCATATATCGTCGGTACTCACAAGACTTTGAGCGTATTGATTTTGTAATAAGAAAACATCTGTTGCATTCTTTAGGAGAGTGCTACCTGGAACGAAAAAGTAAGTTACAAAGGTCTTGACCTCAGCGTTGTCGGCAATGACATCCTCGCTCGTTTTCCTCGTGCAAGAGAATAAGACAAGGCATATTAAGAAAAGCATTACCGTTAGCAACGTTTTAGAATTCATATGCATAGACCTAATGCCGGAGCTGAGCCATGCCCCGCAGGGGCATTGGTTTCGAGCGTCTGGTTCTCGCGGCGTTTTATGCCGCGGTTTACAGACGTATGGCTCAGCTCCGGCATTCTCGCGGCGGTTCCCAGCCGGGAGAATCGCGCGGGTGAGGGGCGCACAGTTCAGCGCCCCTCTCGACCCGCATTGTTGGAAATTCAAGCACGAAGATAAAAACCTTCTTCCTCTTTCTGCTGCGTCATAGGGCATCGTTTTGTTATGCGTCGCTATTTTATAGCCTGAGACCACCACTTTGTCGTCATTATTCCTTCATACGCTTTTCGGAAGTGGCCTTCTACTGCTCTTTGAACGCACTCCTTTGCCATCTCCTTCCCACCAAACAACGGTCGGTAAGGCTCACAGCTGTGTTGCCCTATAAATGTATTCACATAGAGCGTCTTTCCTCCACTGTCTACAACTGACCACTTAATCGAAATCATGAAATCAAGCACCTGGTTGAAGTTTTCTTGAAGAAGATGAAGCCGCATACTGGTTACAACCGGCGTTATAATTACATCCACACTCTTAAGATCACAAGGCATGTTAGTAACATTTCTTTTGTCAACTATGACAATATTTGACATTCGCTTAACCATAAGTTCAGCGTTTCTTGTTAATGAGTCATTCATATGTACAACTAAACCTCCCCGCGGGGTGCTAGGCAAATCAATATTGTCAATGCTTGAATCTAAGCACAAACCAATTCGCAGGGGAATCTTTTCAGTGTCTTTGGGGTATGTTACATCATAATTGTTTGGGATATTCGCATGAATAGTACATGCAGAAGTCATCGCAGCAAGAAATACTAAAAACAGCAATCTGGCGATACTAATCCGCATTCTAATAATTGCCAACATAAGTCCTCCCACTATTTTTTTAATTTGATCTCAAAAGATATGTATTGTTCTGACTGTACATCTCTTATTGTTGCTTTGATAGTTTTGCTTGCATCAATAGTATCTTTAGGAGTGAACGGGAAATAGATGAAACCCTGATGTGATTCGCCCGGATATACAGTCCTGTCAACAAATTCTCTTCTTGAGATGCTTTCACTCACTAATATCGAGTCGTTTATTCGCTGGTCACCAGAATTCAACAAAACTACAACAGCAGGTAGCAACAGTGGCACCGCTATCGGTGGCGCAAAAAAAAGCGCTCCTGCCATTGCTGTCTTTTCTGCGAACATATCATTAGCCCCTTTAATAACCTCGCAATTTACATAATCATGGTCCTTTCGACGTTGAATAGGATAACTATCGGGTTGAATATCTGATGCAGATTCCAGTTTGTTCGTGGATATAGCAAAACGCATTTTTTCGATAAGGAAAGCTTTGCTACTGTGCCTGTTTTCTATAGATACTAGAACAGGAAGAATGCCTGCCGAGATTAAATCTGCGCCAAAGGCTTGTTCGAGTTTATCAGTCTCTACGAAAGGATCCACACATAATCGCAAATCAGAAATACTCTCTTGAAGTTCCGTGCGATCGCACACTCTGCCTGTCAATTCCTCATAATGCCTCACCTCCGGTATGCAGCCTTGAGCACTCATGGCAATGACAAAGAGGGCCACAGCAAGTAGAGTAATGCTACTATAGTGCGTTAGCAATCTCAGGCGCATAACTTTCATTTCATCATCTCCTTAAATTGGACCCCCTCTGTTATATAACAAGGGGATGACTAGCCCCCCTCGTTAATACCGAAAATTAGTTATTAGCTAGTCCCCTTGGTAAACCCGGATTTTCGGAGTTAGCTAGTTTAGCAATGATTATGCCACATTGGTTCATATATTAATGACGAATATATTCTTGATTCCGGGAATTGTCAACGATGTTGATTGGGCATTTTTAGAGTAGTGGTAACGAATTCAAGTTGTAATTTGATGAGTTTCAAAAGATGGCAACTTTAACACCTACAGGAAGAAGTTATTGCTTGAAAACTATATCATAATATGCGTGATACAAACAGAATTATTTGTCACCTGATGAAGCGATCTTCCCCGGAAGGTTTCGTCGAAATGATTGGTAGATCATTATTAAACACTTCATTACTCTTCTCTCATGCTTGCCGCCATATCGTTGAATCTGCCTGTTGACTCTGTTGCCGGCGATACATCCCGGCACCCCCCTCACAAACGAAACAAGACAAGCCATTCGGCCTGCCTTGTTTGATCACACTATCGTCAGCTTTTCCTGCTTCTCCGGATCCATCCTCGCCGAATCAAAAACAGGGCTTCCTGTCCAAACAAACCTTACTTGTCTTTTTGCTCTATCTTCTTCTTCAACTCGTCCCCCAGCGTCCCCAGGTTCTGGGGCTCTTCCGTCGCCTTCTGATTATAGTCCTTCATCGTTGCGGCTTCTTCATCCTCGGAACGACGGAGATCGGCGGAGGCGAGTGAAATTCTTCGCTGTGACCGGTCAACCGCTTCCACCTGCACCTATACGCGCAGACCGTCCTTCAGCATCTCGGCCGGTTTGCACTCGGGTTGCTCTATCCTGGATTGGATTCATCAACACCGTCAATTACTAATTTGCTACTAATTGCATTTATATTAGTATTTGCTTGACATTTCTTTAGTGATAATATAAATTATATTAGTTTTTATAGTATAGTACAAATACTAATTTTATACTAATTAATATAAATTTAGTATTTGGAGGCGCCATAGTGAAACCACCTGAAAATGCACCGGTATTTAGCATGGAAACGCTGCCACTGACACCGGATATCGCAAGCAAACTTAGTGGAGTAATTAAAAAGGCAAACAGTGACTATCTGTACTGGGACGAATTTAAATATATTTCCATGCCGAATGAGATTCCATCTGAACAAGCTTGGATACTGCTAAAAATGCACAGGTCGCTTCAGTCGAAGGCCATTTCTCTTGCCGATTCAAAAGGGAAATCTTTTTCATATTGGCTTCCGGACTGTGTTCTTCGGGACAGCCATTTCATCGATCAACAGGCAGGGGGATCGATTCTCGTAGATGAGCCATCGGTGCACTCTGAAGAGAAACGGCGATATATGATTCGGTCGCTGGTTGATGAAGCGATATCGTCGAGCCAGATCGAGGGCGCTGCAACCACACGCGTCGTCGCAAAAGAAATGCTGAGAACAGGCAGAAAACCAAAGGATCATTCCGAGCAAATGATTTACAATAATTTTCAATCCATGCAGATGATAAAAAAGCATCTGCAAGAACCTCTTACCATTGAATTACTGCTGAACATTCACTCGCATATGACAAGGGACACGCTTGAAAATCCTTCATGGGCGGGAAAGTTCAGGTCCTCTGCCGATGACAAAATATACGTGTTTGATAACGACGAGCAAACAGTGCTTCATGAGCCTCCGGATGCAGGCAGGGTCCCTGAGTTAATGCAAAAGCTTTGTGATTATGCCAACAGCGATGGTGAAGATGAATTTGTCAATCCTATAATCAAGGGAATTCTGCTTCATTTCTGGCTGGCTTACGTGCATCCCTTCATGGACGGAAACGGCCGTACTGCACGGGCGCTGTTCTACTGGTATATGCTGAAGCACGGATACTGGTTCTTTGAATATCTTTCCGTGTCTACCGCCATACTAAGCGCGCGGGCACAGTACTACCGATCGTTTCTTTATTCCGAAATAGATGACAACGATGTAACGTACTTTATCGTGTACAATCTGAAGGCAATCCATAAATCCATCGAGATTCTTAATGTTTATATCCAAAGGAAACAAAAAGAAAAAAAACATGCATATCGTTTTGTGTCTCAATATCCTTCTTTGAATTCCCGGCAGAGAACGCTCCTTACCAGTGCAGTCGAGAAACCGCAAGAATTATTTACGATTGAAACACATGCAAATATCCATGGAGTTACCTATCAAACAGCACGAACGGATTTGCTCGGATTAAAGGATTTAGGATTGCTTACAATGAGAAAAGAGGGTAAGAAGTTTGTATTTACACCGGCAGCAGACCTTGCGAAAAAATTAGACGGGTAAATGAGATGTTGCTGTATCGTTGAACCTGCCTGTTGACTTTGTTGCCTGCGATGCATCCCAGCAAAGTCCCCTCATAAACGAAACAAGGCAAGCCATTCGGCCTGCCTTGTTTGATTACTCTATCGAAAGTTTTCCCTGCTTCTCCGGATGCATCCTCTCCGAACTAAAAACAGGGCATCCTGTCCAAACAAACCTTACTTGTCTTTTTGCTCCGTCTTCGCCTTCAGCATATCTCCCAGCGTCCCCAGGTTCTGAGGCTCTTCCGCCGCCTTCTGCTTATAGTCCTTCATCGTTGCGGCTTCTTCATCCTCGGTACGACGGAGATCGGCGGAGGCGAGTGAAATCCTTCGCTGTGACCGGTCAACCGCTTCCACCTGCACTTCCAAGACCTGTCCCTCCTTCAACACTTCCCGGGGATGATTTATCCTCTTGGTTGCGGTTATCTTCGAGATATGGATGAGTCCGTCCACGCCGTCCTTCAGGGTGACGAACGCGCCGAAGTTGGTAAGGCGCGCGACCGTCCCGGTATGAAATGAACCGATCGGATAGGTTTCCTCAACAAGGTCCCACGGATTGGGCAGTGTGTCTTTCAGGCTGAACGAATAGCGATCATTATCCCAATCCAGTTTTATGATGATCACCTCGACTTCCTGGCCGACCGAAAGAATATCGTTTACTTTCTCGATGCGTCCCCAGGCCATTTCCGAGATCGGCAATAGTCCTTCCACGCCGCCGATGTCCACAAAGGCGCCGAACTTCTGAATGGAGGTCACCTTCCCCCTGACCTTCGCCCCTTCGGCGAGCGACGCTTTCAATGCCTCTTTACGTACCTGCTTTTCCTGATCGAGGATCGGCTTCCGGGACACGACGATGTTTTTTCCGCCTTCGCTGTGCTCCACGATGTGAAAGGTCATTGACCTGCCGATGTAATCGGCCGGGTTCTCGTCACGCCGGAGTCCCAACTGGGAAAAAGGACAGAAGGCCCGGACGGTGCCGCCGATCTTCACCTCATACCCGCCTCTGATCTCCCTGGCGATCGTGCCCTGGACCGGTATCTTGTTTTTCCACGCATCTTCGAGCTGGCTCTCTTTATCCGGACCCGACCCGATCTTGGTGGTAAAATGCATCTCGTTGTTTTCCGAGGACATAAAATACGCGCGGATCCGGTCGCCTTCCTTGACGGTCAGATTCCCGGCCTCATCGGCGAGCTCGCTCTTCTCGAGATAGCCCTCGCCCTTGCCGCCGAGATCGAGAAAGATCCAGTCTCCCGAGATCTTGACGATCGTGGTTTCGACCATCTGTCCCGGCTCAAGCCTGTCGCGCTGCACATAGCTCTTTTCGAACATGTCGGAGAAGCTTTCTTCACCGCCTGCTGCGTTTGCCGCCTTATCACTGGTCTCCATAAGTGCCCCTTTCCGTCTTTGTCATTCTCTATCCGCAGATTACGCAGATTTTATTCTAAGGTAATTGAAGCATGTATGAATGATGCATTCGAAAAAAAGTCGTTCTCACACAAAGATCACGGAGATCACAAAGAAAAACTTTAATAATTTCAATATGCCTTTCTTCGTGTCTTTGTGGCTTCGTGTGAAAAATTGACTTCTTACGAGATCATCATGAATAAACACATCGGTTTTCTGTTGTGTTCCTGTGATGCTATATCATCACGCCGACAGAGGACAAAGATTCCGATTTTTTTAAATCTGTGCAATCTGTGAAATCTGCGGATAAAGGCATGTCCTCTTATACGTCTTTCGCTGTTCCCATCAGATCATACTCCGTGGCATCGATGATCGTCGCCTCGATGAACTCGCCGGGCTCCGCCTCGGTCTCGGAGAGATACACCAGCCCGTCGATCTCGGGCGCCTGGGACTGCAGCCTGCCGATGAGCGCCATGTCCTCCATGCCGTCGATGAGCACCCTCCGCGTCGCGCCGATCAAGGCGCGATTCTTCTTGAGCGATATCTTCGCCTGGGCCTTCATGATCCGGTCGAGCCGGGCCGCCGCTGTTGCCGCCGGGATCCGCGAGCTCAGGTCAAACGCCGCCGTGCCTTCTTCAGGGGAATAGGTGAACACGCCGAGGTGCTCGAATTCCACTTCCTTGATGAACGAGAACAGCCGCTTGAACGCGGCATCGGTCTCGCCGGGAAAACCGACGATAAGCGACGTGCGAAGCGCGATGCCGGGCACCCGCTTTCTGAGCTGTTCGATGGTCTTCCGGATATCTTCCGACGTCCCGCGCCGGTTCATCGCTGCAAGCACCTTGTCGTCATAGTGCTGGATCGGGATGTCGAGGTACTTGCAGATCTTCTCTTCCTCCGCCATGACCGTCATCAGCGAAGTGCTGATCCTGCCGGGATACGCGTACATCAGGCGCACCCAGGCGATCCCTTTGATCCGCGTCAGTGCCTTCAGGAGCTTCGGGAGATCCGCCTTGCCGTCCCGGTAAGCCGTGGAATCCTGGGCCAGGAGTACCAGTTCCTTCGCGCCCTCGTCCGCAAGCCTGCGCGCCTCGTCCAGGATGGACGCATACGGACGGCTGGTGAAGTTCCCCCGGATGAGGGGAATGGCGCAGTAGGAGCACCGGTTGCCGCATCCCTCGGCGATCTTGAGATACCTATAGTGGGCCGGCGTGGTGCTGATGCGGGGAAGACCGTAAACCATCGTCGGCCCGGTTATTTTCAACAAACGTTCCTTGCCCAAGAGCGCCTGTTCGCAGATCTCGCTGATCCGGCCGATCTCTCCCGTGCCGATCACCACGTCGGCCTCGGGCAGCTCCCGCAATAGGTCCTCTTTGTACCGCTGAGCAAGACAGCCGGCGATGATGACCTTTGCGCATTTCCCCTGTTTCTTCATCCCCGCGGCCTCGAGGATCGCCGCGATGGATTCCTCCTTGGCCGATTCAATGAACCCGCAGGTGTTCACCACGATAATGTCCGCTTCGGTCTGCTCGGACGTTATTTCGAAACCGGACCCGGCGAGCATGCCGAGCATCTGCTCGGCATCCACCTGGTTCTTGGGACAGCCGAGGCTGACCATTCCTATTTTATATGGTTTCTTTGTCACTCGTTGCAATCAATCATGAGGAATGCCTTACATCGACGGCCTGTTGCCCAAACCGATTGTGTGCTTCGACAGGCTCAGCACGAACGGAAAAAGTTCATAATATCAAAAGCTATACCGTTCGCCCTGAGCTTGTCGAAGGGTGAAAGGG
>JALNZF010000037.1 GCA_023229435.1 Nitrospirota bacterium | reverse complement strand
GATAGAATGTTTCATGACCTGCCTCCTTGGTGTGGCTCTGTATTTGGGAACTGGGTTCCCAAGTATAACCCACGTTGCAAGGGGCAGGTCACTTGATTTTCAACTGTCAACCATTATGTCTATGGGGCGCAACCTACCTGCTGCTCATTTTGAACGTTTTCCCGGTTTTTTTTCGGCCCGGTATTTTTCCGGGTCCTCACGTACCGCGGTATGATGCATGGATCCAGCCGCCTTGCGGAGCGCCAGCGCCCGTTCGCGTAGCGCGTCGAGCATGTCGAGTTTCTCCGCCAAAGGGCGGCCGGCAAGTTTGCTGCGCAGCGCTTCTTTGCTTTCAAGCATTCGTTTGAGATCAAAGGTCATTTCGCACCCGATAGGAATGTCCGTTTAAATTCACGCCATCTATCATTGAGGTCATGCCGGACGAGGATGGCCTGGAAGCGCTCGGTGTCGATCTCGCCGGATTCGACAAACTGAAGCAAACGCGCCTTGTCCTTGGGCCTTCCGAGCTGGAGCGCGATAGCGGCAAGGTGCTCGGCAGTGAACACCCGAGCGGGCATTCCCTCCACCTGCACCGTAACGGCATCAGCAAGCGCTTCATCAACCAGCGGGCTCGTGGCCGGGAGAAATTGCACCGGCCATCCGGCGATGACGACATACTCGCCCTCAATGACGCCACCCCGTGCAGTAAGATAGTCAAAGATCGGCTGTAGGCTCAACAAACTCCGGCCAGCCTCTTGTCGGAACACCATAAAAATATCGACATCTAGCGTCGCGACCGGCTCAAGGTAGAACGTAGCGCCCACCGCACCCCCGATAGCATAGCGCTCAATGACGCCGTCTGCCTCCAATTGATTGATCATTGCGATTACTTGGGATATGCTGCTCATGGCGTTGCTCCCTCACGAGAGATTAATTGGTTGCTAATACAATTTTACCACAATGGTTTGGATGTCAGCCCACAGCCGAAAATGACGACGATCGGCGGTTTAGGCGCTGCTGCTTTGCCCACAGAAGATGGCCTATTCATCCAATCGTACGCTCAATTCTGCTGCCGTTTACGAATGTCCAACATTATAGACCTGGCCCCAAGATGTTAATCTCGGTGTTCTCGCCAAGTTTCTTATTCGCAGCAACTTGAAAATCGCCGCGATGGTCCTTGATCCAGGAGAGGTAATAGAGGCTCTGGCTTATCAGTTCGGAGGATTCTACTTCCTTATATTCTATGATAACGGGGTTATTGTCTTCCGACAATGCCAGCGTGTCGATCCTTCCGGCATGTTCCGACCCGGTCGAGAATTCAGAGGCAACGAACCTGCAGTTAAAAACCGTTTCGAGGTTCTTTTCGATGAGAACCTGGATTTCTTTTTCCTGATTGAAATTCGTCGGTCTCGTCAGCGACAACTTTGCGCCGTTAATTTGAAACAGCGGCATGTTTTTATCCTCCGTAAATCCTTCAAACTATCTGGTTGTGCTCTAACCCGCTGACTTTTAGACTCGCATCTCGTCACATAACGCGTGCCCCCGTCCCAGTCACAGCATAACGTTCGCTCAGCTCTCCTTTATCACGCTGCCTATTGCGTCCCAATAAACTTCGGACGCCCCCATCCAGGCCGTCATTCCATCTCGTGTTATCTGACCAAGTGTATAATTCAATAGATTTGGATCTTGCGCGGTTGTCACCACAAATCTCACACCAGGAAGAGTAATCACATAGCTGTTAAATGATGGGCCTACTATGGCCGGATCATCGGAGGCTCTGAAAGACATTCGTGCAACGTTTGCCGCTGTACCCCCGCCCCGGGCTATGCCATAAGGTCTATATTCATTGGGGCGTGGCTCCCGCACGTACTTTCTTATGTGATCATAATCTGAACTGAGTATTTGCTTCCTTGTTATTTCTGTAACCACTGGATTGATGTAATGTTTTTTTTCGATATTTAGTATCTCTGTGCTTTTTATTACAGGCGGTTCACATGTCCTCATCGGAGCAATCGCCCCTAATTCATCTTCAAATAAGATAATGCTATTATCTGCCATGATTCCATGATAGCTGTGCCTGGCTGCTGTAATCGCTACGATACCATCCAATATGGTTTTACTTTCGTACTCGAAAGCTATTTTGTGTAATGCTCTGCTTATTAGAACATGATTGACCTTGTTAAGCGATGGTCTTTTTATATTTATCACGCCAAATGGTTCAACCATTAGCTCGCGATTTATATTTTCTTCAATTAACAGTATCTTATGTTTTTTCTGTGATAGCTTTAACCCCGCACTCTTATGCTCTAACGTCTTAGCCCGACCCTTAATGCCATGTAGTACGCGCCACAATTGAACATCGGGATGGCCAGTAAGATGCGGCTCCAATTTTGAACCAAAATACTGATTGCATTTATCACACACTATACCCGTTGGAAGAATCATTGCATCTATAATGCCATCTGAAATATTTCCAGCAGAATATGGAAGGATATGATAATCAGCTCTTGCACCCTTTGCCTCTTTTGCACAGTAAATGCAGGGTTTCTCAACCATAATAGTGTTCGTTTCCTCCCAATATCCTATTGCGTCACTTATTATTGATAATCCGCCTCTCCTCATCCGTTATCCCATACAACCCATACACGATCTCATCAATCTTTTCATCCGTCACTGCGATCTCGCGTTCGGTCTTTTCGCGTTGGGCGGACGGAGGAAGATCGGCTTTCTTCTTATGCAGGGCGAGCATGCTGTCAACGAGGAAGACGAGCTTGTCGTGTGCGGATTTTTCGGATGGATTTTTGAAGTCGATGGTGCGGATGGGCAGTTTTTCAAGATACTGAGTAAAAAATCTTAGATACCCTCCTCGATAGGCAGCGAAGGAGTTTTTATAGAAGAATGTCATCAGCGCTGAGTTCAGAATACCTATCAGATATTTATCGTCACTGATAATGAGGTACGTTGTATTGGCAGAAAAATATCCACTGTTCTGGTCGAGTGTAAAATTGCCCCTTACGGAAATATCCGGTAGCATTATCTTGGGCTTATCAAACTCTTCATAATAATCAATTGAATCCTGGATTTCATACCACTTATACGATCCTGGTTTTCGTCCTTGCCATTCGCCGCCTTTCCAATCTGCGGGTTTTGGTGTGAGCTGCTTCTTGAATGGCAACAAATGTTCTTCAATTGCAGGGTACTTCTTTATATCAATACCACGTCGAGCGAAAATCAAATAGCTGCTGGTACGTGGCTCTTCATAGCGCTTTATGTCACGTCCAAACAAAAAGGGTTTAATCAACTCTACACTTTTTTTATCTTTTTTAATGAGCTCGTTTCTGGTCTCTGCATCTATGATAAAAGCGTCATTAAGACCGGTTAATACACCTCTGTACATCTGTCCCTTTACATATTCACCAAGCAGAACTCCAATTCCCTGCAATCTGGTCAGTAGCGACTGGGCTTGCTCATTAACCAAGGACCACCCTTCATCGTTAAGAGCTGGTTTAAAAACAGTATAAGAGTTTTCATTCACATAGTCGGCGAGGTCATTGAATTCGAGCGTCTTTACTTGTGTAGCGGTGAACTTGCTTGCTGCGGAGCCCTTCCGAATACGCAGGATGCAGGGATAGGTCGTCGCAGTCTCGAATACAGGCAAATCGCCGAAGTCGGTTATTTCCTCAATGCGCTGTTTCTTCATCCATTTGCGGAGCGGCTCACCGTAATTTGCTCGCATCCACTTGTTGGCGACGATATAGCTAAAGAGGCCATCTTTTCTGAGAAGCGATACGCCCTTCTCGATGAAGTAGGCGTAGAGATCGGCCGTTCCGTGATAGACTTCGTAATGCTGCTGGAAATAACCCTTGAAATCACCGAGCAGCTCTTGCCTTACATACGGTGGGTTGCCGATGACCGCGTCGAAGCCGCCGCTCTCAATGATCTCGCCGAATCCGGCAGTCTTGGATGTCCAGTCAAAGGGATTGACCCTGTCTTTCGCATCATCATCCAGGGCGAAGAACCCCCCTTGAGTTCCCCCCTTGCTAAGGGTGGACAAAGAGGGGTCAACAATGTCATATCCGATCAGGCTGTTGCCGCACTTGATGTTGTTGCCGAGGGCCGGGAGAAGATGCTGCTTGCGCGGCAACATGCCGCGCTCTCCTTCGAGGGCCTTGAGGTAAAGGCTCATCATCGTGACTTCTACTGCCTGGGCGTCAATATCCACGCCGAAAAGGTTGTTCCTGAGTATCTTTGCCTTTTCGTGAAGCGGCAAAGCCAGGTCTTCGGGGTTCACCTTTGCGTAGATATCCAGAAAAAGGGTCTGGGCGTCTTTGGGGTGATCGCGGTAATAGCGGAGGTGGTAATCGATAAGGTATTGATAAGCCCCGAGTAGGAACGAGCCTGAACCGCACGCCGGGTCGAGTATCTTTATCTTCTCGATCTGCCTCGGGGTCTTTCCCTCGATAAGTTTGCCCACGGTGTTCTTAACGATATAATCGACAATGAACTTCGGCGTGTAGTAAACGCCGCCGGCCTTCTTTACCTCCGGCTTTTCCTCCACCTTCACGCGTTGGGGCGTGACGCGGATGGTGCTGCCGAGATAACGCTCGTAGATGCTGCCCAAAAGCTCCACGCCGATGGCGTCGAAACGGTAGCGGGTCTTGGGGAAATAGAGATTGTCTATGATGTCGGAGAGGAGATCGGAATCAACCTCCACGCTCTCGCAGGCGTGGGGCTTGAAGATATCTCCGTTCAGGTCGTCGTTCACCTCGCGGAAGAGGTCCACGAGGGCGGGCATCATGGACTTGCGCTTGCCCTCTTCCCGCCATTGCGCCACAATCTCCCACAGCTCCCGCTCCGGCCTGATCTTCCGGTCTTCTGCAATGCGGATGAAGATGATGCGGTCAAGCAGCTTCTGGACCACATCATTCAGCACATGAACGTCGAGCTCGTGATTTCGCTTGTTGATGTCCTTGGCAAGTTCGGTGCGCCACCCGGTCAGGTCTTCGAGGAAAGACTTGTCCGGCGGGATTCTCAGGCGTTTGCTCTTCGGGTCCCGGGGAAGCAGGGCTTCAAGAGAACCTTGTGTAACCCTCTCCCTGGAAAGCTCCCACAGTTTCTCGATGTTGGCGAGATAATCAACGTACTTGAAATTATAGAGAAGGCCTTCCTGCGGATACTTGGGATTCGGCTTTAGTGAAGCGTCAAAGAGTTTGAATTGCTCAAAGTCGGTGAGAATGACGAACGAGACTTCCTTGGTTGACCATGCGTAGGTCTTGGCCTGCATGATGTGGTTCACATCGTCGAGCGGCACCCACGGGGCTTTGGCCTCGACGAAGAATTTGGTGTTGCCGTTTATGCGGAAGTTGTAATCAGGCCGAAGGGATGTTTCCGGGGAAAGCTCGACGATCACGTCGCGTTCATGGGGCGGCTTGTGGGCCTTGTTCTCGATGTCCCAACCGAGAGCATCGAAAAATGGGTTGAGGAAGTCGATCCGTACCTGGGCTTCGGGATAGCCCTGCTGGAGGTAATGGTTTTTGTCCTGCTCGAACTTCGAGACAAGGGAATGCAGGTTCTCCCGGAACGTATTGAGATCAGCCATGATACCCCACCAGAAGTCGTAGGGAAACCCCTACAAACGGGGATATCATATCATCAAACTTCCGGAAACAAAAGTTCTTTTTGACGACAGCGTGACCTTCGGCGTCATTTTGCCGTAAAGGTCTTCAGGAGTTCTATCACCGCTTTTTTGGCCTTCCTGGATTTTATACGCCGGTACAACTCCAGGAGCGCCGCTTCATCTTCCGACGTTTTTGCGTATACCGCCGGAGCTTCCGCCACCGCCTCCGCCGCCCCGGGGAAAAAAAGCGTTACCGGCACGTTGACGGCCTTTGCGATCTGCTTCAGCCTTTCCACGCTGATGTTGTCGCTGCCCTTCTCGTACTTCTGCACCTGCTGATAGGAGACGCCGATCAGCTCCGACAACTTCATCTGGGTCATGCCGCGCGCTTTTCTGGCTTCTTTGATGATCTGTCCGATACGTTTGTTTTCATACTTCATGCGTGTACTTTAGAAAATATCGCCTCAAAAGTCTATCAACCCGTGGTTGTATTTTAGATTGACTGGCACAACCATAAGTGGCATAATAATTCATTCTGTATCGCATCGCAAGCGGAGCGTGAACATTCCGCCGCATACGCGCAATCCGTCAAGGGACGGTTCGCGCGGCATCATAGCCTTTCACATAAATTAACGACGACTGAGCCGAGGGAGGGAAAGACATGAAATGCAAAAGAACCGTTCTTGTTATCGAAGATACCTTGCTGGTCAGAGAATGTCTGTGCCATGCGCTTGAGGCTGACGGATTCGAAGTATGTGACTGCGAGGACGGGCCGTCGGCTCTGGCTGTTGCGGCGGAAGACGATTTTCATATCATCATCACCGATTACCGCATGCCGAACATGAACGGGGCGGAGGCGACGAAACACCTTCGCCTGCGGTTCCCCGCGTCGGTCATTATCGGGGTAAGCTCGGACGACAGAAGAGCGGAGTTTCTTGCGGCGGGAGCGGATGCTTTCCTGCTGAAACCGTATGAATATGATGATCTTATAACCCTTTTGAAAGTGAAACAATAATCCGGGGAAAAGGTCATTCTTGACAGGATTATGGCCAGCGGCCGCGGGCAGGATACCAAAAGTAGGCGCTTCTAAGCGAAATCGGATAAAGGCTTTTAATAAACTACCGTCAATCCTGATATCCTGTCTAAAACGCTTCCGCCTTGAGAATTTTTCTTGCCATTTTGGAAAAGTTTGACTGATGAAAATAACCAAAGTTGTCCATATGAAAAAGCTGTTTCCGCACGGCTGGTTTGCGGTATGCGGACGGGCTCTCACGTCAACCGTTCTTTTCGAGTCTTCCTGGAGCAAGGTGACGTGCAAGAACTGCAAATTAAAACAGAAAGAATACCAACCCTGTTCTGTTCAGGAATGATACAGGGATCGCTTCGAACCGGGTCTCTGATTCGAATTCAGTCTTGAGCGTGACAATGCCGTCATAGATGATATCCACCAGCCGGTCTGCGTAGATCACGACCCGCTCTTCCAGTCTTCGCTAGGTATAGTCCTTGACCGGCAAACCCAGCTCGTTAGCTTCTGCCTCGGCAAGACCGCCGCGAATGTGTTTCTCCATAATGTCGCATATCTCCCGGGGCAGTCCGATCTTGCAGCCAAGTTCGGCGCCGATCTTCCCGTGCTCCATTTCGTGCGTCTTTGACGTGCCAAGGTCATGGAAGAGGCCGCCCCTCCCAACCAGCTCCTGGTGGATGTTCCTCCCCCCGATGCGATGTGCGATCTCCAGTGCCTTTTCTGCCACATGCACGCTGTGGGTGATGTCGTCCTCGGAAACGCCGGCGCTTCTCAGCAGATCAATGTCAGCATGATTGATGGCATAGGTCATACTGCCCCCCTTTCGATTTTCACATTTGCAACGAACACCGGAACCGCAAGGACGAGAAGCGCGGCCATGAACCAGAATGCATGGAGATAATCATAGCGGGCGATGAGAATTCCCGCCAGAATGGGGCCTGATGCGTGGCCGATATCGAAGATCGTGCCGAACGTTCCCATGGCAGTGCCAAAGTGCTTCTCCTTGCAGACGTCCGCCACAAGGGCTGCGGACGAGGATGTCACGAAGGCTTCGCCGAAACCGAAGAATATGGCTGCGATCATCAGAGAATAAAAGTCCTTCAGGAGAGGGATGGCCCCGAAGGCCCCCGCACAGAGGACCATTCCGACCACGATCAATGGTTTTCTTCCGAACCGGTCGGATGTCCTTCCCATGACCGGCTTCGAAATGATGGTCACCACGATCTGGACCCCCCAGAGAAGTCCGGCCTGGAATTCATTCAACCCTGCTCTGGTTACCGCATAGATCGGAAGAAACGCCTCCAGCGCGCCCACCGTGAGATTCTGCAAACCTTCCATGCCGGAGGTGATGACCACCCGCTTGTCACTCATCACTTCTTTGATGCCGGAACTGAACCGGCTGTACGCCTCTTTCAGGCTTTTCCCGTCTTCACCATGCCCATCGCCGCGCAGAATATTGACCGCCAGGAGCAGAGACATCATCCCGGCGATACCGCTCAGGAGATAGGCGCTCTGAAAGTCGGAAAGAGAGGGACTCGACGCGCCTGGACTATGGTGAAGAATGAACCCGCCCAAGGGAGCGCCCAGGAGGTTTCCGATGATCGTGATGGACGAGAACCACGACAGCATCTCGCCTTTCTTGGCACCCGCCACGTCGGCAACCACCGCCATGGAGACCGGGCCGTAGATGGCTGTCGCAAGCCCGTGAATGAATCTGATGATAATCAGCGGATAATAGCTCTCGACCCAGAGATAGGCAAAGGGCATGAAGGCGAAGAAGAGCAGCCCGATGAGCATGGTCTTCTTCCTGCCTATGATGTCCGAGAGAGCGCCGGCAGGAAGCTTGAAGAAGATCCCGGTTACGGTCGATATTCCGACCGCGAACCCGATGGCCTCTGGTCCTGCGCCAAGGTAGAGGGCGAAGAGAGGAAGCACCGGACTTCTCGCAAGGGCATAGGACAGCCGGGCAAAGAATCCCACGATGCAGAGCGCAGTGAAGGGTGACAGCAATTTTGACATGGTTATTCTCTTTTATCTGAAAATCCCCCTCACCCCAGCCCTCTCCCAAACGGGGAGAGGATTGAGGTGGGTACAATATTCTCTTAATGTTTCGCCGGCGCCTGTCGGTCAAAGAAAATGCTCTTGCCGCCGATGCTGACGGGTATTCCCATTGCCACCTCGGCCTTGATTAATCCCAGCGCCCGTGCAGCCGCTCCAACGCGCTGCTGCACCCTGTTGTCCACGTTATGGATGCTTGCGGTCTTTGCCGCGGACGAGAGGGCTACGCCGATGTCCATCATCCGCATGACGCAGTGCGGTCCGGTGTATCCCATTTCCTTTGTCTTCATCTGTTTGTTCTTGGTGAACTCGGCGCACGTGGGCCACCCGCAGGCCCCGCAGTCATACCCCGCGGTCACGGGTTTGGAAAGACCGATAAGCAGCAGCGCCTGTGAGTTCTCGATGTTCGAAGCGTCCCGGAGCCAGAAGGCCTCATTCGTGCTTTTTGGCGCGTACTCCTTCATAGCGCCGGCGATCTTCTTGAGATCTTCATCCTTGGTGATCACCACGATTTCCAGAAAATCTTTTCCTCCTGCCTTCGGCGCGGTGCGTGCTGATGCCGCCATAAATTGTACCGCCAAGTCAGCTACTTGTTTCATCGTTAACCTCCTGTGATATCAGATCAATATTTTCCAGACAAATCCGGCGACTGCAGATCCTGCGATCACCGGGATCATGCCCCACTTGAACAATTGCATTCCGATGAAGGCGATCGCGGCCGCCGCGAGCGCATACCAGTTAAATCCACCGATATCAGGCGCCAATGTGTGATGCGTAAAAAACACCGCAAGGTTCAGCACGACACCGACGACTGATGCGGTGATGGCCGAGAGAGCGGTTGCCAGTTGTTTGTTCTTGCGGAGTGTCTTAATATAGGGCGCCAGGAGAAAGATCATCATGAACGAAGGGATAAAGGTCACCCAGGTGGCAAGCAGTCCTCCGATTGCGCCGCCAAGCGCCGGGGGAATCCCCTGGGCATAATAATATCCCGCAAGGTATCCCACGAACTGGTTCACCATGATGAGCGGACCCGGCGTGGTCTCTGCCAGACCCAGACCGTCCATCATTTGCTCGGGCATGATCCAGTGGTAGTGGCTTACAGCCTGCTGGCTGATATACCCAAGTACGGCATAGGCGCCGCCGAAGGTCACGACCGCCGCCTTGCTGAACAGTACGCCGATATCAATGAAGGTATCGTTCCAGCCTCGCCATAAACCGAGTATCACGATGGGGAAAGACCAGCGGCCGATGAAGACAAAAAATACCTTAACAAAGCGCCGCCATCCGAGACTGCGGGACAGAGCGGCTTTTTCTGAAATGATCGTGATTGCTGCAGGGGCTGTGTTGTTTACCGGTGTTAATGAAAATAATCGCGGCGCCAAAGTCCCGGCAACGTATCCGATAATCGCGGCTGATAGAATGATGATCGGAAAGGGTACATTGAAAAAATAGATCGCGATGAAGGCCCCCGCGGCAAGAAAGTACAGAAATCTTGTTTTGAGCGCTTTCCTGCCGATGCGCAACACCGCCTCAAGAACAATGGCCACGACTGCGGGTTTCAAACCGTAGAAGAGCGCCGCCATTGCGGGCACGCTTCCGAGAGACGCATACATCCACGCGAGCAGCCACAGGATAAAGATGGAGGGGAGAACAAACAGTCCGCCGGCAATGATCCCGCCCCACTTCCCGTTCAGGAGCCAGCCGATGTAGGTGGCGAGCTGCTGCGCCTCCGGTCCGGGCAGGAGCATGCAGAAGTTCAACGCCTGAAGGAAATGGTCTTCGGCGATCCACTTCTTTTTTTCGACCAGGTCCTTGTGCATCATCGCGATCTGGCCGGTGGGGCCGCCGAAGCTGATAAACCCCAGTTTCAGCCAGTAACGCGAAGTCTCACGCAAAGATAAGTTTCCTTGAGCCATTGTTGATTCTCCGTATCTTCTCAGGTCAAATCAGGTAGAAATCTGTTAGCCGCTAAAGAACCCCCGATAACACATTTCGAGGACAGGCTCCAGGATCGCAGAGAGAATTAAAACTGGAATACATGCTTTCAGGTTTTTTCTTTGGGTTCTTTGCGTTCTTTTGCGGCCACGCTGAGTAGTTACGAATCTCCTTTACTTGTCCGTTGTTATGTTTTCGCCTGATACAGCATCTCGAACACGGCCATGCCCCGTTCCAGGGCGTCACTATCGTTCTTTACCGTTTTGCGGATACCCATCATGATCTCTTCAACGCCTGTTGCTTCCGGATTGCCGTATTTATCGTCCTTCACGTCGAGGTCGTGCACGATCTCGGCGATCTTCCGGACCACCTTGTCCCTGACGGCGAAGGACTTCACGAGCACTTCGAATGTGCACAGATCGCCGATATGGGTGAATTCACCGCCGGACATGTCGAAGGTCGCGGCGTTCGCCCCGAGCGACGCGAGATCACTCTCGCTGATGAATTTGAAAGCTGCTTTCGTGTCCACGAAACGCCTGATGAACCACGCCGAGGCCATACGGTCGATAAAGGGCTTTTTTCTCGTCAACCAGGTGCGGCCCTGGTAATCGGCCGCGCGCTTCGGAACAATTGACCCCGTCGGTTCAGCACCGCGTCCACCGAGTCCCTTGAGCGCCGTCTTGAGCTTCTGCATGCGCTTGGTCATCTCCACGCCGTGGGGCGAAGAGAAAAAATCACGTCGTTGAATGTCATCCAGTTCCCGGGCAAACTTTCCGGCCTGGTCCGCAAGACGGGCGTTCTCGTCGTGTTTCGCGCCTTTTCTTATGCTCTGGACTTTCCGTTCAAGGGTCTCGAACTTTCTTCCAAAACCGCGATACTCCTTCTCCGCCTGACTCAGGAAGAGCTGCCGAATGTCGCTCTCATCGATGGAGTATATCTCTGCGCTTCTGACAAAAGCTCCGTCGCCTCCCATCGATTTTACCTCCCCAATGAGCCATTGAAGGAACTCTTCGTGTTCGTCCGTTGCAGGAAGAATATAGACAGCGCCCTTAAGCTGCACCGCGCCCGCCTTTGCGAGCTTTCTCCAGATCTTCATACGGTTGCTTACGGGGTGGGACGGGACGCTGTAAAAGATCAGGAGCCATTCCCGGGCCTTGTTTTTCAGCATGGCATCAGTTACCTTCTCTCTTACGGCGTGTAACAGCCTCGTTTAGACAAAGCACACATCATTGTCGCCGTACAGACAGTCGTCACGTCGCACCAGGTCCTCCGCTCTCCGGCGTTCCCGAAGGATCGCCTTGTGAATCTGGTCATACTCTGCTGCCTCGGCAAAGGCAACTTCAATGAGGTTCTCTTCGAGACTTTCGCGGACCGACTTCGATCGCTCAACCGGAGCGACGGCCACGCCCATTTCCAAGAGGGCCGAATCCGCCAGCGCGTCTTCTATGTTTTTCAGGAATCTTTTCATGGGACACCTCCTCGATATATGTAACATCTGATTATAATGTAACACATGTTACATAGATTGTCAAGGTAAAAAAGACCCGCTCTCGAATGGTGCGGGATGATAGGGGTCTGTCTCATCAACAGAATGGGCGACGATTGGATTCGCTTCTGTTCTCACTGAGTTGTAGGGCAATCCTTCAGGATTGCGGTATTTTGATGTCAGCAAGGCTGAAGCCTTGCCCTACAAAGGTGTTAACTTCAAACTGCCCCGCAGGGCCACGTCATCCAGGCAAAACCCCAGACAACGCATCATTTCACTTGCATTACTGTTTCATCTCCCCGTTCCATCCATAGTCCGGCAGGCGCAGCACCCCGGAACGCGACGAAGGCCCTAGCGAACCGATCGTTTTGAGCAGAGGCTGCACCTCTTCCAGTGTGCGCGCAAGGGCGCTTTCGTTCTCGTCTTCAGCGCCGAATGATTTCAGGTCTGAGATGATCTTGACCAGTGATTTCTTTTCAGGAAAGACCTTCAAACGAACAGGCGCGTTTTCCGGAAGCTTGGCGGCAATACGTACAAGCCGCAGTGCCGCGGGGAAGCCGCCCAACTCGTCCACCAGCCCGAGTTTTTTCGCATCTTCTCCGGTCCAGATCCGTCCTTTTGCGATCTTTTCCACGTCTTCCATCGAGAGCTTCCTGCTTGTGGAGACCTTGGTGGTGAAGTCGTCGTACACGCGGTCGAGCCACTGACTGAACCGGGCCCGCTGCTCCGGCGTAAAGTCGCTGGTCTGGCTCCAGGCGTTCGCGTTTTTGCTGGTGTGTACCTCGTCCCAGGTCACGCCGAGTTTGTTCCAGAACCCGGTGGTGATCAGCTTCCCGCCGAAGACGCCGATGGACCCGGTGATCGTCCCTGGCTGGGCTACAATCTTGTCAGCGGCCATGGCGATGAAATAACCGCCCGAAGCCGCCGTGCCGCCCATGGACGCGATGACCGGCTTGCCCGCTTTTTTTGCGCTCATAATCTCGCGCCATATGGTGTCCGAGGCCACGTAGGACCCGCCGGGGCTGTCGATGCGGAACAGGATGGCCTTCACCTCCTCGTCCTCCACGGCCTCCCGGATCGCGGACGCGATCGTGTCCGACCCCATGATGATCTCGCCGGTTGCGGGTTCATATCCGCTCTTCCCGCGCATGATCCCGCCCACGCCGTAGACCAGCGCGATGGTCGTTCCCTTTTTGCAAGGGCTGCCGGCCCGCTTCCGGTATTCAGCGAGCGGCAGGAGTTCGGCCTTCGCGCCCGCCTTCTTCTTGATCCTGTCGTAGACCTCGTCACGGTAGCCCAACCCGTCGATCAGCTTCGCGTCAACCGCCTGCCGGCCGAGGTACGGCCCTTCGTTGATAAGCGACAGGACTTCGTCTTCCGTCAGCTTGCGCGCGGCAGCGATGCCTCCCACGATCTGGCTGAACTGGGACTCCATCGCCCGGGTGATCGCTTCGCGATGCGGCGGAAGATATTTTTTCTCGGTGAACATATACCGGTAGCTCTTGTATTCCTTCCGGCCGTCAATGCGCGGAATGATGCCCAGCTTGTCCAGGGTCCCGCGGACAAAGGGCTGCTCGTAGATGAGCCCGGTAAGCCCCACGTCGCCCGAGGGCTGCAGATAGATCGCGTCAAAGGCGGTCGCGAGATAGTAGGAAGTGTTCCCGGGCCCGGCCTCGCCGAAGGTCTCGGCATACGCAATCGCGGGTTTGCCGGATGCGCGGAAAGCGATGATCGCGTCCCGCACTTCCTGCACCTGCGCCAGCCTCACCCTTGACTGGCCCACCCTGGCCACCAGCCCCTTCACCCGATCGTCTTGAGACGCCTTCTGGAGCGCCTCCACCACATCGCGTACGCGCAGTTTTTTGGTCATCATAACGCGCGCCAGGCCATCGTCCGGAGCGGACTCGATCATCGCCTGCTCAAAGTCCGCCTCCAGGACCACCTGTTTCGGTACGCGTCCGGTAAAGAGCCAGTAATAGAGTCCGATCGCGATCACGATAATAAGAAAAATGAAAAAGATCACGGAACAACCGCTTCTGCTCTGCTTTCGGTCATCTCGATACATGGATAAGCTCCTTTACACGAGGGGAAATGATTCAGCCTGTCAGAAGAGAATAGAGGATTTTTTCGGAAATGGCAAGGGCTGCTTGAGCGATCGGGGACAAAACGGCGGGAGATTTCCCGGAAGATCTGAAAGCGCGGCGACCTCAAGGGACCGTTCCGGGCTTTCTGCATTTAAAAAAAGAGAGAGGGAAATGCCCCTCTCTCGTATGGATAAGACAGGATCAGCAGCCAACTACAGGTTTCTTCTTCTTCGATGCTTTTTCGTCTTTCGGCTTGAATGTTTTCATGTAGGACACGAGGTCCTTCATCTGCTCGGACTTCACATCCAGGGCCGCGCCCTTGAGCGCCTTGGTAATGCACATGTTGACCGCTTCTTCGAGGGACTTGGTCCCCATCCACTCTTTCTTGCTGTTGACCCCTTCAAGGCCTTTGCCGTCGGGATGACAGGTGCCGCAGGATTTTTCCGCTGTTCCACCGCCGAGCTTCGTGTCGTTGAACAGGGTCTTTCCACGGTCTTCAGGCGTGTGATGCATCGCGAACACTGCGGAAGCGAGCAGCATCACGATCGCGATAAGTGCAACAATCTTCAATGACTTCATTCTTTTTCACCTCCTTTCCCTTCAAAGAGTATCGTTATGCGCTGGCTTGAACGTGTACCGTCCGTTTAACGTAGTTGTGCAAAAATAGGAATGTCAGCCAGCACGATGGATGGATGAAAGTATAGCACATCTTTGCGGGGGACCGGGGGGTCTTGTGAATTTTTCCCTGAGCAGGCTCTTGAACATACCTATTGCGTTTTTACGGAAAGCTGGTATCCTTGTTCTATCACAATGAGACTATGCATTGTATCGTAGTACGACCGCGGGAGGCAGGCTCAAGCGCCTGATGGTTTTCGGCAGGAAACCACTTTGCAGGATGACGGCATTTCAATTTTTGAACGAAAGAGGTGATGGAATATGGCGCAATCACAGAAGGGTCCCCGGAAGGAAGTGAAGAAGCCGAAGAGCAAGAAGAAGTAATCCCGGCCAACCGGCAAAAAACAAAGGGGGCCTTATGCTCCCTTTGTTTTTTTCGGATTGAAACGGGATGAGGTCGCCTCTCCTCAGTAGTTACCTGGTTTCTCCCTCTTCTGCAGCCGGGACAGGATTCTCTGCGGACGCCGCGGTGTTTTTCTCCAGCTTACGCTGCTTCTTTTCCTCGTTCTTTTTTTTCTTCGCTATTTCCTTCTGACGCTTTTGAAAATCAAAATTCGGCTTCGCCAATGGTTGCTCCTTGTGAGATATTTTTTTACAAACGAACCCGGGTAAACATCTGAGTGACTGCCCCATTATACAGGGATGCTGCCATGATGTATACAGATATGATGGGCAGGGCGGAACAATGCTTCTTTTTTGTGATTGCCGGGCGCTGGATCAGATCTCCCAAGGGTATCCGATAAAGACCTCCGGTTCGAAGCCCTCTTTGCCGAATGCAAAATCACCCCGGAACACGATCCCCGACGCGGTGACCACCCTGAGCCCGAGTCCGTAGGATTCGCGCATGATCTTGCCGACCTCGCTCCGCGCGTCGGCCGTGCTGCCGGCCTCATAGAACAGGGAGACCTGGATGGCGGTCCGGATGTCCTTCATGACGAAGATATCAAAGGGCGTCTTTTCGTCGGTCAGGTTCCACCGTATCTCGGTGCCGTAGAACAGGGTGTGTGCGCCCTTGTACCTACTCTGGGAAAAGGAGCGCAGCCGGCTGAAACCGCCTAATTGGGTGGCGGTGCCATACCTGTTGTTCGCGACCATGTTGTTGATCACTTGATTGCAGAAATCCCTCTCTTCAATGGTCAGCGCAGGGTCATTGCAATCCAGCCCCTGCAGCTGCCGGAGCTTGTCAGGGTCCGTTTCTCCCTGACGCGTAACGACCGCGTCGGAGCGGAGAAAATTGAACGCCCAGGTACTGCGCCGGCCGAGGGGAATGTAGCCCGTTGTATTGTAATCCATCACGTAAAAATCCGGACCCGAATCACGCGGTGGTGTCTGGGAGCGGGTCACGTCAAAGCGTATCCCCCGGCGCGGGTCCCCATAGTCATCGGTCAGGTCAAAGCGGGTGCCGACCATGAAGGTGCGGCCGCGTTCCTTGTGCGGGTCCTGGGACTCAATAATGACATTGCCGTCCTTGTCCCTAATGCTCTTCAGTTTGCCTCCGCCCTCGTACAGGGCCCCATAGAATTCAAAGCGCCGCTCCAGAAACGTGGCCGTCATGCGGCCGCCGTAGTACTCCATATCGCCCATCTCGATCAGGCTGTAATCATGCTTGTCCGTGCTCATGCCGCGCTGGCTGTAGCTCTGGATCGTTGCGGCGCTGACCGTGCCGAACCCCACATCGAGGATCAGTGTTTTCGGGATGATATGAATGTCCGCCACGCCGAAAGACGCTCCCTGGACTTCGCCGGCGAAGAGTATCCCGTATGCGTCCGTATACGTGTCGGCGATGTTCATGGCGCCGCCGACCAGTCCGATGCCCTTGCCGATGCCGGGAAGGCTGTAGGGATAAGGAAAGAGCGCGTATCCATAGCTCTTTTGGAACTGTTCCTTGCGGCGGTTGGCGATGATCGAATAATCTTCCTGGCTCTCTTCCGCCGCCGCGCCGGAACCCAGCATACAGACAAGACACACGATGGAGAGAATCTTCAAGGCAAACGTGCGCATCCGATACCCCCTGTCATTTACTGCAACGTCGTTATTTCAGACCGAGTGAACATGTGATTATTATTCTGCATGATCGATGTAATGTCAAGAACGCTGTTGAATCTTCATGGTCAGCCTGCTACGCGTTTGCTAATTATTGACGTGAGCCATTTATACGGAATGAACATGGAAACCCTGGCTTGATAGTCGCGGTATTCCGCTCCAAATTCCCTGAGCAGTTTTTTTTCTTCGAGTACTGTTCCAATGAACAAATAGGCGGTAAGGATCGTATTAACCAGGATGGCGGAAACGTCGAGTTGACCGGCCCAGATAAGGAGTATGCTTGCTGAATACCAGGGATGTCGGATCACTCCCAGGACACCCGAAGTGTCCAGTGCGCCGGAATCCGTTATCGCCTTGTTCGAGGTCCCTTCCTGTAACTGTTTGATGCCCAGGAGTTGACGCGCGTCATAGTGACGCCCTCCAAGAAAAAACAACAGGCCAGACGTCCCCAGCATCACAAACTGGATTATCCGCAGATATCCATCCCAGGAGAATACCGGTTGCGTTCGAACTGAATAGGCAAACAACACCACCGGCACGAGGGTTATCGCTGCCACAACGTTATAAAACAAACGATAGTAACGGAATGGTGACCCCAGGCTCCTCTTGAGATATTCCGTCACCGATATCGATATCATTGCGCTGTGCAAAAAGCACCATGCGATGACAAGCGTCGAGAGGATCAGGTATTTCGCGTGATCTGACATTCCACTTTCTCGATCGGGAAAAAGGAAAGAAAAAAGCAAAGAGCTGTTATTCTCACCCTTTCTCCCCCTTCCCCTTTTCTCCTGAAAAAAGATTTTGCAGGCTTTTCTATCCGCAGCACCCGGCGGAAGTATCGCTGCAGTCGCAGGATGGCGGGCCGCCGGTGATCATACTGTTGATGATGGCCGCGGCGCAGCCCACGCCGGTGTTGACGGTGATCGCGTTGAACTCGCAGTTCAGGGCGCAGGCCCCGCATTCCATGCACAGGTCCCTGTCCGTGATCGCCGCGCGCTTGTCCTGCATTTCAAATACCCGCTGCGGACAAACCTCGACGCACCTGCCGCAGCCGGTGCACTTGTCCGGTGCGTATTGCAGGGTCGTTACGTTGGCGAGGTATTTCATACGATCCCCCATTCCTTGAGCTTGAAAACGATCATCAGAAGCAATGATACGCTTACTGCGCCTATGTAGAAAGGGATGCCGATCTTGAGTTCTTTTTTAACTCCGGACATGCCCGTAAAGGTCGTCGCGCCCGTGAATTGGAGGGCGAGGTAGGAGCTCAGCGCGGGAAACAGAAGATAGACAACGCTCAACAGTATCGGGTCCTGTGTGCTGACAGGTCCGAAAAAAGGCAACGCAAGGGACATTGACAGCACTCCCATGATCCAGCCTTTTATCGCGAACGACCGGAACGGGACAAAGGGCAGCAACACCGGGGTCACGAGCGCGCCTGCAAGGACTGCAAGCAGCGCCAGGACAAGGAACGGCAAACCGTTAAACCATGCCTGTTCGAACAGAAGCCCCTGCGGCTGGAGTCCGAAGAACAGGAGAATGCCTCCCGCGACCCAGGGGAACTTTTTCATGGCGGGGTTGATCTCCATGGGCGTCAGGACCAGCCGGTCAAGCATCGAGAACCTGATGGCGCCCATTTCTTTTGTTTTTTTGTAGCCCGCCTGAACATAGGCAGGGATGTCCCGCGCCTCTATCGGCCCGAAGGAAACCCGGAAACCGGTTTTCTTCTGCACCTCGCTCGCGTTCACGCCCACGGCCCCGAGCTGGGGCAGAATGATCCTCCGGTGGCCCACAACACTGTCGAGCTTTGCTTCCGTGATGCGTTTGATCAGCTCGTCCGTACCGAAGGTCCCCTTTCCTGCCGCGCACCAGACATTGATGCTTTTCGTGTCAAGGACGAGCACCCAGACGTTCATTCCCTTGAGCTCACGACGGAGAATATCGAAGGTAAGCTTGTAGTTTGCGGTCACGAACACATCTGCATCCTTTGTCGGTCCGCCCACGGCGTACAACCCGGGTGTTATTGCGTAGTTCATGCGGAATGCGCTCATCCTGCTTTTGATCATGCCCCAGGTGTCACATCGGGACCACTCGGTCGAAACCGTGTACACGGCGCCCGCCGGGGTAGCAAGAGTGCCCGTGGTCCAATACGGCGCTTCTTTTTTCACGAACTTCAACATCTGCATGATGTCATCCTCGCTTTATTTTACCCCGGACAAGCCCCGTTAGAGGCGAATGCCTCTAAAGCGGGGCAAGCAGGAACTAAAAGCATCTCTCGCAGAGCACGCGGAGGCCACAGAGTTAAAACGATACCTTTAAGTCTTGGCTTTAACCCGGAATATTTTAAGATTTCTCTGCGAACTCTGCGCCTCTGCGAGAAACCTGCCGTTTTCAGGTTTACAGAACATCTTTCATCACCGGCCCGAGCAGGCCTCTCACCATGGATTCCATGCTGCCTGCCTTGATCAGGGCGATGCAGCAGATCTCGCCGTCCTTTTTCCAGCTCGTGACCGCGAGCTTGTCGCCCGCCTTGATGCCTGCCTTCAGCCTGAGTTCCCTCGGCAGGACCATCTGGCCCCGCTCGTCCACCGTGACGATCGCCTCGACGGCGCAGCAGCTGGTGCCTTTGATGATGGGGCCTGTAATGGGGATCTTTTCTTTCTTTTTGAGCATGCCGGTTCTCTCCTTGCCCGATTACGGGTATATCAGATAATACTGATAAGTAAGAATATCCTGAATAAGGGGATTTTGTCAAGCGGGAAATGATTGATTGCGCAGCAGAGTGAGCGCCCGTTCGTCGGCCAGCACCACCGAGGTCTCAGTCTGGCGCTCGGGGATGTTCCAATAGTTTCTGAGCAGCCGCTCCTTTTCTTCATGCGATACCAGTTTGAATCCGTGTCGCTCATAGAACCGGACCGCCCAGATCGCCGCCTGCCAGGTGCCGACAAGCATCGGTCGCCTGGCGAGCGTCTTGAGGTGAGAGATCAGCCTGCTGCCGATGCCCTTGCCGTGGTCCGCTGTTCTCACATACGCGTGCCTGATGAGCGTCACGTCCTGCACGTCCTGAATGCCCATGACTCCGAGGAGTTCATCGTCCTCGTCGTAACCCCAGAACGCAACGCCCGATTCCAATTCATGACGAAGAGAGTCCCGTGGCATATACGGTTCATGCCAGCGGTCGTCGGGGATCACGCCCTTGTATGCCTGCGCCGCGTCGTTGACGATCTCGAAGATCGCGTCAAAATCGTTGTCTGTGCAAAGATGGACCATAGGTTTTGAGCACATATATTCTGGTGAATCTCAAGGTCAGTATAAATATTCCAATAGGGCATGTCAATTTGATTTTACAATAAGACCAATTTTTGATACACTAACCGTGTTGCTTAATAACCTGTTTCGGCCCGGAGAAAATATGAAAAGCATATTGATATTGCTGACCGTGATCCTTGTGGGCCTTCCAGCACACGCACAGGAATTGAGGCCTTTGCCAGACATGTCGTCGGCACATGTCCCAACCGCCCACGATGCAGAAGCCATCGTGCTGAAGAAACTCATAGCTGATCCCAAAGAAGGTCTTTCCGCAACCGAATCAATCGTCGGGAAGCTTTCCTTCAGCCTTGGCACCGCCTTCCCTCCGTTTGGAAAGAAAGGAGATCGAGTCTGGCAGGTCCACCGTCTGAGCTTCGCGGAAACGACAAGCATCGTCTGGGTCAATGCAGAGACCAAAGCAGTACTGATTCTTTACCCTCAGAAGAAGGAGAAAGTCGAACAAACTCCCTCAGGCATCGTCCTAACAACTGCGCCTGCGGAGGCATCCGACCAAATGAACTTGTCGCTCCGCCATGGTCGGTCTGGGCATGGTTCGACTGGACAGTAGATGGTAAGCCTGCCAAATATGTTGAGAATGTAGCCATGTTCTTCGATAAAAATGAGTCTTGTCGAATCCCGCCACAGGGGACTATCCTCTGGGCATCCATCCCTATCCGTGAACTTGAAAGCAAGACCAAGGCTGGTTACGAGAAGGCCATTACCGACAAGAAACGTCATAGGGTAACAATTTCGCCTACTGAGCAGTGGAAGACACTCAAGGTAACACCAGGAAAGATTAGGGTTGGAGAGGAGAACACCGAATCAGAGGAATTGGAATAGCACTCATTACCGAAGGCCTCACACAACTTCAGGAGTCAGGGTGCGTTGCGGTTGTTGTGCTTGGTCACGCCGAATACTATCCAAAATTCGGCTTCTCATCTGCAAGCAGCCATGGTCTCACGTGCCAGTGGGATGGCGTACCGGATGAGGTTTTCATGGTTCGGTTCCTGAACAAGAACTATGAAGACAAGGTTCATGGAATGGTTCGGTATATGGATGAATTCAATCAAGCCGTATAGAAATATGGTGGCAAGGACTGATGTGTGATAGAGGGGAGTCTGGTGTTTTCGTGGCTCAATAAGCAAAGGAGAAAAGATGAAAATACTTCTCTCAATAGTGCTTTGTATCTCGCCGATGTTATTCAGCAGTGTATCCATGGCTAACGACGCAGAAAAGAGCGTCGCTTTATACAAAAAATGTGGAATGTGGGCGACGCACTGCCTCAAGAGGGAGCAGGAAAAGGAGTTCATATCTAACTTTGGCGAGTTAGCTTTTCGGGATAAGAATATTCTTCACTTGCGCCTTTATAGCAAAAATATCACCGTTTCAATATCTGACAATGATGGTGAGGAAAGTTTTGCGGCCTATACCTTTCTCGATTTATTGCGGTTTGATCAAACAACATTCTATGTGCTTTCCGTTACGTGGTATGAGGGATATGGAGTAGTCCTCGTAAATTACTTTGATGGAACCATTTATTCAATTAACTCCATTCCTATCTTATCCCCTGATTCCAAGCATTTTGCGGTGGCCTCAGCCGATCTCCAGGTAGGGTATTGGGCAAATACGATTACTATTTATAAGACAGCAAATAATACAAAGAATCAGATCGTTGTGGACTTTCAGCACAGCATTCCTGCATCGGATCCGAAATGGATAGACAACAAGACCCTGGAATTTCAGGAAGTCAGCACCTCGGACCATGGTGTAACGCTTCATTATACAAAAAGAATCATCACGTTAACAAAGGACGGTTGGAAACTACGACAAAACAAGCAGGTATCAAGTTGAACAATGGTCTCACAAACCAGCAGGATGGCGTACCGGACGAGGCTTTCATGGTCAGGTTCCTGAACAAGAATTATGAAGACAAGGTTCATGGAATGGTTTCGGTATATGGATGAATTCAATCAAGCCGTATAGAAAAGCGCTGGCGGCCGCTGCGTTTCCGCTGCGCTCCCTGGCAGCAGGCGGGCCTGGTCGCGTGAGAAAGGAGCCATATGACACTGTCGAATCCTCTGCTCATCGTCGCACTACTTTTTGCCCTTCTCGGCCTTGTCTTTCTTATCATGACCATTGCAGCCCTGAAGAAAAGAAAGGTATTCGGCACGGCCATGAACTTCGTGATCGCGTTGCTGATGATCTCCCTGGCAGCCCTGTTCGGCACCGTCATCATTGCCGTTCAGGGGTATCATGCATTGACCAGAGAGGAACTTGCGGCGATCGTGAACGTTGAGCCAACGGGTAAGCAGACGTTCATTGCCCGGTTTTCCCTGCCGGATGGCGGCGAAAAAATATTTTCTCTATCCGGTGATCAGCTTTATATTGACGCCCACATTCTCAAATGGAAACCGCTGGCAAACATCTTCGGGCTGCACACCTCCTATGAACTCGATCGTGTGGCGGGCCGCTATGCGATCCTGAGCGATGAAACGACAAAGGTCCATACGGTGTATTCGTTGTCCAAGGACAGACCCGTTGACCTGTTCGATCTCCGGCGCAGGTTCACTATCCTTAATCCCCTGTTGGATGCCGAGTATGGGTCCGCTACCTTCATCAACACGAACAGCGCGGAAGAGTTCAGTGTAATGGTTTCGACAACAGGACTGCTGATCAGAACGACCGAAAAAGAAACCCGTCAGTAGCCCGCCTGATCCAGGCACTTTCGTCCGGCCCTGACCGGTCCGCTATGAGCGCTCCTCCGGCTTCGTTCCCATGGTATACAGCACGCCGACGTCGAGCCAGATGCCTTTCCCAGTCCTGAGCGCTTCGACTTCCTGCAAATGTTCCCGCTTGAATTGCCCCTGGTCCTTCGCGGAAAGCCGGTCCACCATCCTTCGATACCCCGCATTCCAGACAATGTCCCACCATTGGCCGGCGTTGTCCAGATAGTAGCCCACGTTCTTCTGCTCGACACGGATGTCCGCAAGCCCCGCCTTTTCGAAAAGCTGTCTGCATCCGGCTTCATTCGCGATGCGCTTCCAGGTTTGGGGCGGCTGAAGGACGCCGAACGTCTCAAGTCGTTCGAAAAACAAATTTTTCAAGGGATGCAAATAGTTCTCTTGAAAACTGGAGATCATGATCCTGCCGCCCGGTCGTACGGCTGAGACGATGTGCGACAGCTGTGCGTCCATGTCCTCGACAAAGAAAAGACCGAAGGCGCAGACGGCAATATCAAAAAGACCTGCAGGGAAGTCAAGGTTCTGCATATCCCGCTCAAGGAAATCGACCGTGCTGACATTCAGCGCCGCCGCCTTCTTCCGCGCCTGCTCGAGCATTCCGGGGGAAAAATCCACGGCAGTCACCCGCCCCCCTTTCAATCTTTTCGCGATCGCGAATGACGCGTGCCCTGTTCCGCATGCCACGTCCAGCACCTGCTCATCCCCGCTCAGCCCGAGTGAAGCGGCCATGTGTTCGGCGCTCGCGGGAAAAAAGCGGAGCGCCCCGTTGTCGTATCCGCCGGACACGGTGTCGAAGGTCTCCTTCATCAGTGCTTTGCGTTCTTGTTCATCCATATCTTCATTTACTCCTTTCCCGCATCCCGGTATCTCAGCTGGCCCAGCAGCACCAGAACAACACCGGTCAGGATTATCATCATGGCGATCATCCCGGCCCCATGGATCCGCTCTCCCAGGACCCACATGCCCAGCAGCACGGCAATGATGGGGTTCACATAAGCGTAACTGGTCGCCAGGGCGGGCCGCACCCTGCCGAGAAGATAGACATAGGCCGTGAAACCCACCAGCGATCCGACGATCCCCAGGTACAGGACAGCGCTGATGGACCGCCAGGTCGGGATCGCCGTGATCCTCTCACCGATGGCGAAGCTGACGAGCAGAACTATTGCGCCGCCGGTGATCATCTGGGCCGCCCCGGCCATCATCCCCCGGGGAAGTTTCAGATGCTGGCTCCATGCGGACCCAAAGGCCCAGGACATTGCCGCAAGGATGAGCAGCGCCGCGCCCACAGGACTTGCCTTGAGGTCTCCTTCGAAGTTCAGCACCACGATCCCGGCCAGCCCGACCAGCAGCCCGGCCCATTCGAGCCGGTTCGGCCACCGCTTCCAGATGCCCGCAAACAGAACGGTCCAGAGCGGCGTCGTGGCGATCACGAGCGCCGCAAGGCCCGATGCCACCCACTGTTCAGCGTAGGCCACCCCTGCGCTCCCCCCCAGCATGAGGAAGAAGCCGATGACCGCGGACCGGAACCATTCGCGCAGGTCCGGATTGGGCGCTCCCCGCAGCCGGAGATAAACATAGAACCCGATGCCGAAGAGGAAGAACCGGATGCCCATCATGAAGAGCGGCGGCAGTTCATCCAGCGCGATCCGGATCACGAGGTACGTGGACCCCCAGGAGAGGTAAACCGCGACCAGCGCTATGATGACGCCGGTCTTCTTCGGCGATTCTTTCGATGAAACATCACTCATGAACGCTCCGTGAATACCATAACCCGGACGAATCATTATCGCGCAAAGCCGCAAAGCGCGCAAAGAAAAGCTTTACGTCTTGAATTAAAACAATAATCCCTTTTGTTTTTGCCGTTCTTTGCGCCCTTTGCGGACGTGCTAAGTGGCCGCTTTTCCTTCATAGGCCATTGCGCGAAAGCTGGTTTTAAGTTTTCGTCTCAATATTCTATCCATTTTGAGAATAATTTAATTCTTTAGTGACTACATGTCGGCCGGGACTTCGCCCGGCAAACATGGCCCCTTCGGGGCAGTTCGAATTTAACGTTTTTGTAGGGCAAGGCTTCAGCCTTGCTGATACCGAAAAGCCGCAACCCTGAAGGGTTGCCCTACAACTCAATGAAAACATAAAAAACCCAAA
>JALNZF010000036.1 GCA_023229435.1 Nitrospirota bacterium | reverse complement strand
CGAATCATCCTTGGAGAAAGTATCTGAAACTAAAACGAAGAAACCAGGAACAGCCAATCACTGTTCCCTAAAACCGGACATTTCTATTTTGGTAACAATAGGACATTTCTATTTTGGCTTGACACTGTCTAATTATGTATTTGACATTATGTCAGATATGACATATATTGAGTAGCAAGATGATGAAGCCAAAACCCCTTGTCTGGCTGCACGGCGAAGTGAAGACCCCGCCGCTTTCGACGGAAGCGCGAATCGAGGCAGGGTACCTTGTGCGGCGGTTGCAAAACAGCGAACGGTTGTCGCTTCCCTCTTCCAGACCCATGACATCCATATGCGCGAGATGTCATGAACTGAGGATCAACGACAGGGACAAGACATGGAGAATTATATACCGGTTGGATGACGACGCAGTCGTGATCCTGGAGGTATTTGAAAAGAAGAGCAGGGCAACTCCGAAGAATATAATCGATATCTGTAAGAAAAGAATTATTTCTTATGACAGCTGTGAGAGGTGATAGCCGTGAAAAAAGAGAAAATCAAAAAACTTGAGAAGCAAGGTTGGAAAGTCGGTTCAGTGACTGACTTTCTCAAATTGAGCCGTGAAGAGGAAGAGTATATTGAGATGAAGCTCGCTCTTTCGAATTATTTTCAGGAACTGCGAAAGAAAAGGCACCTTACACAGGTGCAGGTTGCGGAGAAGATAAAATCGAGCCAGTCGCGGGTGGCCAAGATCGAGCGTGCCGAATCGTCCGTGTCGCTTGACCTTATCGTGCGGTCGATCTTTGCCCTCGGTTCTTCAAAGAAGGAAATCGGCAGGATCATTCTTGCGAAGACGGCATAAAGCCCATGTTAGGTCTCTCACCAGGAATCTCTTAGCAAAACAGTTACTCGGGAGGATTGAAAAGTCTCAGACGTATCAGCTTTTTGGCGAGGTTGTAAATATCCGTGCTGCTTCCTTCCTTGCGAATCCCGACCGCAACGATAGAGACCATGATCTTGTCGTTCATCACGCGATAGACGATCCGGTAACGCTGCCCTGCTGCCCGAAGGCTCCGGTAGCCGGATAATTCCGCAACAAGCGGTTTCCCCTGTTTCTCCGGTTCTTCAATGAGATCATCGATACGCTTGACAATAAGATCACGCACACGCCTGTCGGTAATGTCTTTGAGCATTTTCAGGGCTGTCCGTGCAATGATGATTTTGTAGCTCATGCCGCCAGTTCCCGCTTTGCCTTTTCCCATGCCACTCCCTTGCCTGCGGCGATCTCTTCGATCCCTTTATGCAGGGCGGCGGTCATTTCCTCATCGCCGAGTATTTCCAGGGTTTCCATGATTGACTCGAAAAGGTCCCACGGCATGACAGCAAGCACCGGCTTACCCCGGCGGGTAATGGCCACGGCGCTGTGCTTTTTCTCCAGTTTCTCCGGCATGGCGGTGAGCTCATTTCTCGCTTCGCTCATGGAATAGTTTTTCATCTCTTTAAGCATGGCACCTCCTCCTGTACCAATAATTGTACAGATATCTGTGCAGAATGTCAACAGGATAGGTGTTTTGAAGGGTCAAAAAAAATCGAGCAGTGTGCTGATCGTGGTGAGATCAACACACTGCTCGTCAGTTGAATGCGTGGTTCTAAAAAAAGACTATTTACGGCAGCGTGATCTCTCACGCTGTTTGAAAACGCTTTGCGTCGCGTTCTATGCCCGGGCCTTGTCCTGTTTCTTCTCATACCACTCCATGAGAAGGAACATCCCGACTGCGAAAGCAATGACGGGAAGAATGATCACCCAGTGGTTCACTCCCGCGAGCTTCGGCAGCGTTGCCGCACCCATGTCCGAGGACACGTAGAATTCCTCGAGGACAGGAAAGAGTACAGCGAACAGAAGGGAACCTGCCCCGACCCCGATTATCGTTACCAGCGCATCAAGCCGTCCCGAGGCCAGTCCTACCACAGCCGTGCCGGGACAGTATCCGCTCACGACAAAGCCGACTCCGAACAGCGCTCCACCCACGATTTGCGGCCAGAAGAACGTCGGCACGATCCAGAACTTACTCATGTCTATAAGATTGAGATCGATAAGCAGATACAGGCCTATTACTGCGACAACGATACCGGTGAACATTACCTTGGGTACCGAAAAATCCCGGAGGTAAAAGACCCCGGTCAGTTTATGAGGATTTCCCAGTCCTCCCCGTTCCAGAGACAGACCGAAGAAAAGGCCGAATATAACGGCCAGTCCGAGACTGACTTGCTGACTAACTTCAAAGGGACCTATCATGACCATAACCTCCTGAATAATGCGGCGATGATGAAGCCGGCCGCGAACATTGAGATGACAAAGATCCACCCTGACACCGCGAGTTGAGCGCCTCCCGAAAGGGCGATTCCGCTGGTGCATCCGCGGGCCAGCCTCGCCGCAAAACCGATGAGCATCCCGCCCACGAGCGAGGTGAACAGCCGATTTCTCACGCTCATGGATTTGCCCCTATCCAGCAGTACCTTGAAATTCCCGGACAGCGAGGCACTCGCCAGCGAACCCACAAAGAGGCCGCCGAGTAGAAAAAGATTCCAGTTTATGAGTGGAGCGAGGGGAGTTATATACTGTTCAAAATATGTCAGGTGGCTGATAAAGTCGGGAATCACAGAATAGGTGCTCTGGGCTGTCACGAGGGTTATGGCCCCCGATGCTCCCAGCCCGCGTCCCGCGATGTAAAACGTCGCTAAAAGGGTCAAACCAAGACATATCCCGGCGACATAGGGTGACCAAAATCTCTTATCTTTCATACTATCCTCCAGTCTAATAACCATGAATATAGAAAGCCCAAATGCTTAGTTGCATAGTTTCTAAACTCTTAATATATACATTTTTCACCCGTCATTGTCAAGAATAACTTATGGATTCGTCAGTTCATCAGTTCAATGATGAGAGGCGTAATCACTGAAAAACATGAAAAATAATTAAACCTTATAAATCAATTAATTAGTTGGTTGGTTAATAAATCCGCTTCTACGCCAAAGAGCAATTCAATTTCAGTTACAAAGGCGTCAAGGCTTTTTATAAAAGAAGATAAATGGTTCTTTCGTGTTTTGGTTGAGGATATGTTGATGGTCTGTACTCTATTATAGCTGTTTTCGTGAAGAGTCGCCAGGACGCAAAGAAGGGGTGAACATGAAAAAAGGGGGAGAGTTTAAATCTCTTAATAAATAATAGGTTGACCGAAAACGGTTCATCCAAGGTTTATACGCTTGTAAAAAGTCTAAATCTTACATATTCCGTCATTCCCGTGCAAACGGGAATCCAGTTTTTTCAGGCAGATTCTTGACCCCTGGATACCCGTATTCGCGGGTATGACGATTTTCCCGATGCCGTCAAAGTTGTCAGGATCAGGGATTCAACAAAAATTCGTCAGAGTCTGTTCTCCCGTCAGTTACAAAGACCCGCCTTCCATCGATCTTCAGCCTGCCCTCGGCGTACAGATGGATGGCCCGGGAATAGATCTTGTGTTCCTGCTTCAGGATGCGTTCCGAAAGGCTGTCTACAGTATCGTTGTCAAGGATCGGCACTACAGCCTGGATGATGATCGGGCCGGTATCCATCCCTTCTTCAACAAAGTGGACAGTGCAGCCTGAGAACTTAACACCGTGGTCCAGCGCGGCTTTCTGCACATGGAGACCGGGGAAGGCCGGCAGGAGGGCGGGGTGGATATTCAGTATCCTGTTGGGGAAAGCCTTGATGAGGGTCGGTGTGATGATTCGCATAAAACCGGCGAGACAAACAAGTTCCACATTGTTCTTTTGGAGTTCCTTGACGAGCAAGGCGTCATATTCGGCCCGTTTCCCCTTGAACCCGATAGCGCTTATATGGATGGCCGGGATGTTGTGCTTTCGTGCGCGCTCGAGGGAATAAGCATCGGGCTGGTCGCTGATCACGGCAACGATCTCGGCCGGGAGAAGACCATTTTCAATATTGTCTATGATGGCCTGGAGGTTTGAGCCGCGACCGGATACGAGAACGCCAAGTTTTACTTTTTTCATGAAGAATCCTCGCCGAGAACCCTGAACCCTATCTCTCCTCGTACTTCACAATTGACTTGCCCTTTACGATCTCTCCGATGAGATACGCCTGTTCGCCGAGTTTCTTTGCCTTCTTCATCACCGCGTCCGCCTGTTTGGCCGGCACGGCGAGGATCATGCCGATGCCCATGTTGAAGTCCCGGTACATCTCGTCGTCATTTACGCCGGCCTTTTTCCTGACCAGGGGAAATATGGGATGAATGTCCCAGGTCCCTTTACGGATGAGGGCCTGCGTTCCTTTCGGGAGCATGCGCGGTGTGTTTTCCGTGATGCCGCCGCCGGTGATGTGCGCCATGCCGTGGATGTCGAAGTCCTTCATCAGTGCCATCACTGATTTCGCGTAGATCCTCGTCGGCGTCAGCAGTACCTCGCCCAGGGGCCGGTTGGCCAGCTCGGACAGGGTGTCGTTCATGCCGTAGCCGGATTTTTCGAGCAGGACCTTGCGCACGAGCGAAAAGCCGTTGCTATGGAGTCCTGAAGAGGCGAGGCCGATGAGCGCGTTGCCCGGCTTGATCTTTGATCCGTTGATGATCTTCTGCTTTTCAACGACGCCCACCGCGAAGCCCGCAAGGTCGTATTCGTTCTCGGCGTAGAAGGAGGGCATTTCCGCGGTCTCGCCGCCGATGAGCGCGCAGCCGGCCTGCTTGCAGCCTTCCGCGATGCCCTTGACGATGTCGGCGTGCTCCTGCGGCTTGAGCCTGCCCGTGGCAAAGTAGTCGAGGAAAAAGAGCGGCTCCGCGCCCTGGACGACGATGTCGTTCACGCACATGGCAACGAGGTCGATCCCAACGGTATCGTGCCGGTTCGTGAGGAAGGCGATCTTGAGCTTGGTGCCGACACCATCGGTGCCGGAAACGAGGACCGGGGCCTTGTATTTTTTGAGGGCAAAGAGCCCGCCGAACCCGCCGATGTGCGTCATGACCTCGGGCCTGAACGTGGATTTTACATACGGTTTTATCTTCTCGATGAAGAGGTCGCCTGCATCGATGTCAACGCCCGCGTCTTTGTAGGTTATGGCCATACGGTGTCCCTTCCGGATTTTTCCGAGATACTACCTGTAATGCACAGGGATGTCAACCCCGTTATTTTCATTGAAGACTCTTTGAAGTTATGAAATAACGCGTCAAAATATCAGGCAATACGTGCGTATGCTGTTGCGAGAAGTGCATCCATTGTTAATCCATGACCTCCTTACCCCAGTTCACGATAAAGATCCGTCATCTTCTGGAGCAGGGCGGACAGTTGTCTTGCCTTTCGGGAAGGGCCGTCGTTCAGTGCCTTGAGAAGCGGTTCGCAGAAATACCAGGTGCATTTGAACGGCCTCATCCATCTGGGCTGAACACATCCCCGCGGGCCCATCGCTTCACAAGGCCCTTCGAGCGGTCTCCCCTGATCGCGCGGCGGCACTTCCACTCCCAGCGCATGCAGGTACACGCTGTCGTTTTCCCGAAACATCCCGTGCCTCTGCCGGCAGCAAACCTCCGCGCAGACCGGGCAGACCTCCCGGGTATAGTCCTCGATCATAGGCGATGAGTCGACCAGGAGCCGCTTGAGTTGCTCTGCGATGATCGTGCGTTTCTCGTTCATGGGCGACAAAGTCATGGCAGGGAGACACGGAAAAATGCACTTTAGAATATTCAGGATATTCTCTGCGCTTTCTGTGCTTCAGCGGTTAAATTTTACGTATTACGCGTCCATCAAAGTTACCATAGCGCAAAAGCATCGGGAAAGTCAAGCAAAGGACATGAACAGCAGGTATGGAAACCAGCCGTTATCTGTGGTATATATACTATACTATGAATGTAACGAAAAAAACCGAAAACTGCAGTGTCTGCGGTTCAGCGCTTGAATATCTGCACCATTCTGAAAACCTTGTGTGCATCTATTGCGGGGCACCAGAACAGGGGCATGTCAAATGTCCGGAAGGGCATTTCAGCTGTGAGGCGTGTCACCGCAAGGACGCGATGCAGTTGATCGAGGGTGTGATCGTTGCGACGGAACTGCAGGATCCCGTCGCGATAGCCGAGCTCATGATGGGCCATCCGAACCTTCCCATGCTCGGATGCGAGCATGCGTACATTGCCGCGGGGGCTCTGATGGCGGCGCTCAAGAACTCTCCCTATGGGAAAGGCAAGATCACGGATGCGGACATCCGCGAAGTGCTCGACAGGACCGCGAGGCAGGCCGTGAGCGGTTACTGTGGGCTTACCGGCATGTGCGGTATCGCGCCGGCCATCGGCGCGTGCTTTTCCGTCTTCCTCGGTTCCCGGTGCGGCTCGGATACGGAGCAGAGGATCACCATGAACGCGGTGATCAAGGTCTCGCAGGCAGTCGCCGAACTTACGGGGCCAAGCTGCTGCAAGGCCTATGTGCGCGCGGCGCTTGCGGAGGCGGTCACCATCTTTGCGGAACGGTTCGGCATCCTGCTTCCCGTGGAGAAAACCCCGATCGTCTGCAAAGACAGCGACAGGCATCCGCACGGGTGCCGGGAACAGCGGTGCCCCTACTACCGGAAACCCGACAGGGATATTTTTACTGATCCCATTCACCTGCCAATCATGGCCTGTCAATCCTGAAAGCCCGTCTGATCCGTCCGGTCCGGACGGAGCTCGGTTTTTCCCCGTCAGGGAAATACCATCTGGACAGATGTGATCTGACAGGTTATACTGCAATACGGATCAACTGACAGCCTCAGGGACCATCTCTCAGAGCGCAGTATCGTATCCATTGCCGACATGTTTACCTTGCTTGAAAATATTCCGCTTGAATATCCGATCTATTTATTTTACGGTGGCGCGTTTTTTCTGTTGGGCGTCTCGATTGCCTTAAAGAACATGGAGTCGAGTGATCTGCAGCTCGCCGGCAACCTGTGGCTTCTGGGGATGTTCGGATTTACCCATGGCGCCCATGAGTGGCTGGAACTGTATGAATTAATGGGGGGCGAACGCCTTTCGCAGCAGGAGATATCCACACTCGCGCTGATCACGGCATTTATGACCGTTCTCTCGTTCTTTTTTCTCTTGCGGTTCGGTCTCTCCCTCATCGGTACGACCCTGCGACGAATACGACCGATGAAATTGTTTTCAACGGGGCTCTTCCTCGCATGGTTGCTCTTTCTCTTCCACCGCGGGTTCTCTCCCGGTGTCGATTTTCTGAAGGGCGCGGAGCTCATCGGCAGGAATATCTTTGGTCTCGCGGGCGCTCTTGCCGCGGCTTACGGCCTGATCGCCTATTCACGCGAGATCAAGGACCTCAGCGGACCAGGTTCGCTGCAACTTCGTCATGCGGGCATCATCTTTATTTTCTACGGCGTCTTTGCCGGCGTGATTCATTCTCATTATTCGCTGCCGGTTGTCGGTGTTCCGGTCGAGATCTTGCGCGGACTCTCTGCCGTTCTTATCACCTACTTCATCATCAAGGCAATGACTATTTTCGAAGTTGAAGCGCAGAAAAAGCTGGCCTATCAATTGCTGAGACTTGGTCAGTCCGAAAAGCTTCAGTCACTCGGACAGCTGGCGGCCGGCATTGCCCATGAGATCAATAATCCCCTGGCCAATGCCGTGCTCGGCATTCAGACCGCGAGGAAACGGGTGACCGGGACGGCCTTGCCGGATCAACAGGTCATTGAAAGGCTGGATGCCGTCGAAAAAAATATTGACCGAGCATCGATCATTGCCCGCGAACTGCTGCAGTTTTCACGGCAACGGGATGCCGAGGCTGTTCCGTTCAATGTGAACGATGTAGTACGCGGGGCGTTGACGCTCATGAAATACAGACTGCGGGACACGGTTATTCACCACGATCTCGGTCCGGTTCGGGAGGTGACAGGTGATCTGAGCAAAATGGAGCAGGTCTTCATCAATCTCCTGTCGAACGCGGCGGACGCGATGCCCGAGGGCGGGGATATTTTCATTACCACCGGGCTGCAGGGCGACGATGTCGAGATACGGATATCCGATACCGGCTCCGGCATCCCCCCGGAAAACCTCTCGCGGGTGTTCGATCCGTTCTTCACGACCAAGGAAACCGGCTCGGGCACGGGGCTCGGGCTCTCCATTTGCTACGGCATTGTGAAGCAGCACCGGGGGACGATAGAGATAGACAGCACGGGAGGAAAAGGGACGACCGTGACGGTCCGCCTTCCGGCCGGAGGTGCATCATGAAGCGAATTCTTGTCGTGGACGATGACCGGGAACTGAGATCGAACCTCACCTTTGTGTTGAAGGAAGCGGGATACGATACCAAGGAGGCATCTTCGGCACGGGAGGCCGTCGAGCTGGCGATAGAAGAAGATTTCGATGTCGTGCTGCTCGACGTGGTCATGCCGAAATCGAATAAGATCGACTCCCTCGCGGAACTGAGACGGGTCTCGCCGCGGTCCAAGATCATCATGATCACCGCCTTCGCAACCATTGAAAACGCGGTGGATGCCATAAAGCGGGGGGCCAGCGACTATCTGTCCAAACCGTTCAAGATCGATACGCTGCTTACCACGATCAGGCGCGTTCTCGAAGAGGGACGTTTCGAAGTGCGCGGCACTTCCGAAAATGTTGATTGCCTCCTCAGCGCCCTCTCGAACCCCATCAGACGGAAGATCCTGAAGCTCATCTCACAGAGGAAGAGCGCGCGGCTCATGGAACTCTCCCGGGAACTTGATATTGAGGACCATACCAAGGTGATCTTTCATCTCAAGATCCTGAAAGAGTGCGGTATCATCGAACAGGACAAGGACAAAACCTATTCGCTGTCTTCATCAGGCGAGGGGACTTTGAACTGCCTGAAACTCGTAGAAAGCCATTTGTCGAAAGCTTGAGTGCATCTCAATCCCACCCGGTGACAATCGCCGTTCTTCATTTTATTTGTCAGACTCCTTTCGTTTTCTAATTTTTAAAATCCTTCGAATGGTCTAACGGCATTCAGGAATGGACTGCATGTCTTCCCTGCGTTTGCTCCTTTCTCATGCCCCAATTTTGCATGTGAAGACTTCTTCACACCATGCAGGACCCAGTGAACACAAATTTACTGGATTATGCGGGGCAGGAGAAGTTACAATCTGCCCATACCGAATAGTTACAATTTAATTGCAGCAAGCTTTTTTCCCGTTCATTTTCATTTTGCTCATTATCACACCTGTTCTATGGACCTCGAATTTTATAAAGACCATAGTGTGATGGCGCTGATGAACTGAGCGGTAGTGGCGCGTTTTTTACGCATAATACGGAGGTCCCGCATCCCGGATGCGGCAACCGGAAAGGTCGTATGAAACATAGCCGAACGCTGACGCCGGTGTCCAGATTAGAAAATGGCGTGCTATTCCCGGTTGGACTTTCCTCGTTTTTCATCGTTGCCTTTCTTCCTCTTTCTACCCCTCTGAGGAGCGCTTGCCGCTGCAGCTCGTCCCGGCCGAACCACCCTGTTTGCGCACTCTATGCATCCGCGCTGACCTTGTTTTACGGAATCGTACAAAAAGCGAATGCACTGCCCATACCGGCTTTATTGGACATCTCTTTTGTTTCTGAATCCGCAAAGCATTGTTTCAGAATTTTGGTCAATTCTCTGATTGCCCGCGCGCCACCTGCCCCGATGACCTTGCAAAAACCATGTAAACCACACTCTTGCTTACAAAATAAAGGAGGATCACATCGTGAAAAGAATTTCTAGCACATTGGTAGCGCTCGTACTTATTACCGGGTTGGCCCTGATCTTGCCGGGCAACAGCTTTAGCGCCAAGCCGGGCGGCGGAGGCGGTGGAGGAGGAGGAGGAGGATCAACTACTACTCCTCCGAAAAACGCTTTCAACATCATGATGAACTACGAGCTTGGCATGCACTGCACCGGATTCGAGTTTTCGTATTGTTGTGTGCTTCCGCCCTACAATTCCATCCTGGCGCAGGTAGTGAGGACCGAAGCGGTCGGCGCAAAGCCCATGATGCTCCAGGCCGACCCGAGGGTGGGGCTGGATTTTTTGGGACGGCCCACCGTGGTGCGCGACCTCGCGCTGGATACCAGCGGCAATTTCAAGAAATATGTGCTCCGCTACTGGCATGATGCCCAGCCCCGGAACGACGGACGCGGCGCTTCGCAGACGAGTACGCTCATCAGCAAGGTTGAACTCAACTCGCTGATGATGTGGAACACGCAGGTTGACGCGGCCGCCACGGACAGCAATAACAGGCTGGTTTACGGCCCCTCCGACGGCCAGCTGAATGTTGTACAGGGGAACGGCAATTATACCGACCCCGAGGACAACTATGCCAACGGGATTTGGAACCATTTGTACATCTACAGCGACCTGGAGGGAGGCAACACGGCCAACACCAGCCTCGATAAGAACAAGATCCGCCTGGGTTCGCGGAACTTGAACTCGGCGGTTCAGTTCGCAACGGTCCTGCCGGAGAACAGCGGTCCCGCGTTCCACCCCATGGGGCCCGGATCGACACCGGGTCTGAACAATGTCCTGACCTTCTCCGGCGACAAAGGCACTGTGGTCTTCACCCAGATGAAGGTGCTGGAGAACCTGCCGGTGACACTGACCTCTCCGCGCATCTGGGAGGCATTGGGCCTGCCGCTGACTCCTTTTGAGGATAGCATCAGTTTTTTTAATGACCCGGGAAAGGTGACGGAGGAGACGATCCGGCCTTTTGTTCAAATGAAGGCCCAGTTGCATAATTACGATCCGGGCCAGCCGGGCGGCATCGGCACACCGGTGCTGCAGAATGGCAGTCCGATCATTGGTTTGGGGACCGCCCCGATCGATATTCCCAACTGTGAACGCTGTCACGCGCTCGGCGACGGCGCCTCGGTCAACAGCCCGCAGAACGGCCGTTCCGGCGTTGCGGCGATGGTGGCTGAAGAGATGGCTTTCTGGAACACGTACTACAATATTGACGTTGCCGCCGGCGACTCGGACTGGTATTCACGGCTGAAGGGAGCGGCGATCAGCATCCTGGCGATCCACGACGAGAAGCACGGGACGTCATTCACGGCAAATTACCCGGGCACCGGGTCCGGCAGGACGCAGACCATCCGCCTGGGGCATGAAAGCGTGATGTGCCAGAAGTGTCACGCGGACAACGTGATCGCCGTGGTTAAGTCGGCCACGCACGGGTCGACGGGAACGCTGATCCCGCCGATAACCGAGGCCATTCACAACAATCACAAGGACCTCGTGTTCGCCGACTCGAAGGGCCGCAATGGCGCGTGCCAGGGCTGCCATCCGGCGCACCGCTCCGATGGAGTGGTCGACGATACGTATCCGATCACCAGACTCGGACTGAATGCCTTTGCCAGCGGGGACAACCGTGATGGCGTGGGCGGCTGCTATGCGAATCGTGATGTACACGCCAACAGAAACAAGGACACGGACGGCGCGGGAACACCGAGTCATCTGAACGCGGTCGGTAGTTGGCTTCTCACCAATGTGGCCAATGACACCGGGACCTGGAAGGGCATCTGGTGCACCAATTGCCACAGCCAACTCAGCCAGGAGATCTGGAGATCTGAGAATATGGCGGATCTCGTTCACGCCACGCCAGGACAGGCAGGAAACGTTCGGGAGCCTAAAGTCGGTGCTACGCTGTCCGATGTGGCTTTTGCCGCAGGGGTCTCTCTCTCGCAGGCCACTGCCTGGCTCGATCCCAAGACGAATGACGATACCTATGCCTCCTGGAACAAATCGGATGTACAGGATTATCCGGATGCCAATGTGGCCACGATCGAGATACTCTCCTCCGGTTCGCCCAAGGTCACCTTTGACGGAGATAGCGACCCGAGCGTCCGCATTCTCGACTTCTGCACCACATCCGATTGTGTGGCTGCGGCCCAGGTAAAATTGAATGCCGAAGGCCAAGGCAGCATAGCGGCAGCAGTACCGTTCTCAGCTGCCACGGACGGCCGCGATCACTGGTTGTCGCCGGGTGAACCTCACTGCGCGGATTGCCACGCAGCGCCGTACGTGGAGCAGAGCGGCAACATCAATGCCTTCCCGCCGTTCAACTACCCGCGGAAGGCCTCGCTGTTCCGCTATTCCCGTGGTCACCAGGACATTACGTGCCAGGGCTGCCACGAGTCGACGCACGGACTCTATCCGGTCGTCGGGAATATCGACACGACCAGCTATGCCCAGGCAGCCGGCATGAACACCGACGGCTCGCATGGGCCGCTCAAGTGCGGCGCCTGCCACATTGCAAACAGCAGCGGTGTGGATAGCGCGGTGGCCAATCTGACCTTCCAGGGGACATCGATCGCCGGCAACTTCGATGCCGCGGTCTCCTGGATGCACACCTACACGGATGAGTCGGATCCGCGCGCCAGCATCTGCCTGCGCTGTCACGGTGACAATCGTGCCCTGATCTCGTCAACCAACGGGAAGTGGACTAGCCATGCCAAATCGGGCCGAGTCTCAAGGGAGACCATGGACAAGGTGGAGATCCTGCAGCTCGGTCATGTGAGCGGCGATCCTGCCTTCGAGAATCCATTGAACACGTTATGCAAGACATGCCATGGCGACAGATCCAGAAGCATTTCCTGCAGCAGCATCAAGTGGAAAAACCATCTGGTTGAGGGCCGCGCATCCGGGTCGGTTTGGGAGTACATTTCGACGAACAAGACCGGAAGTACCTGCGGATATTAAACATAGAGTAAGATCAAGTTGGAAGTGAGCAACTGGGAAACGGAGGGGAATTCCTTCCCCTCCGTTTTTTTGTCCGGCCTGTTCAAGATTGTCCTGAAGCAACCGCATTTGGCACGCAAGGCGGATATCTATGGACTATTTAATAATTTTCACGATTCAATGCAAAGTGCAAAGATTTTTATGGTAAGATAGATTGTTTCTCATGAGCATCCTGAATGATGGGGATGATTCAGGGGCAGGCTCAGGAGAAGGTATTACTTTGATTTTTTATCCAAGGAGAAATAGTATGACAAGATCATGGAAATTGACCGTTGTGAGTTTTTGGGTGTTCTTGATTGCCATCGTTGCGCCGGCAGCCCGTGCCCAAGAGCCGCAGGACGTGATCGCCCGGGTGGGCGACCAGACCATCTCACTCCACGAGATCGACACCATGATCAACAGCTCCACGGTCGTAGGTCTGGATATCCCGGCCCCGGGCACGCCTGAACGCAATGCGGCCCGGCTCAGTCTGCTGGACAAGATGATCTCAGCGGACCTGCTCTATCTGGATGCGCTTAAGACAGGTCTGGACAAAAATCCGGATTATCAGCAAAAGGTCAAGACCTTCGAGGATAACGTTCTTGTTTCCCTCTACAAGGAAAAGGTGCTGAAGGGGGACCTGCCGGTGTCCGAGTCGGAGGTCCGGGATTACTATAAGAAGAATATCGCTGCCGGGACCGAGCTGACCGATGATGTGAAGCTGGGAATCGAGGCAACGATCCGGAAAGAAAAATTCAAGGCCAGGAACGAAGGGATGAGGCAAAAGATCAGACAGGGCGTAAAGGTGACGGTCGTAACCAAGGAGCTTGAACCGGCCGGGGATTCTTCCCGGAAAGCGTCCGTGATCGTAGCCAGGGTCAATAGCGAAGAGATCCACTGGGGTGAAGTGAAGGCGTCCGTGACGTCGGGAGCAGGCAAGGATCCCCAGAAGCAGCGAATGAATGCCCTGGACGGATTGATCGATGAGAGGATCATGGCGGCAAAGGCCCGGGAGATGGGGCTTGAAAAGGATCCGGTCTTTCAGGCACGGGTAAATGAGTTCAAAAAGACGAGTCTGGTCAATCTGCACCAGGGAATGCTTTTTAAAAAATTCTCACCCCAGGATTCCGAAGTCAGGTCCTACTACGAGAAGAATAAAAACAAGATAATCCAGCCGGAGGTACGCAATGTCCAGATGGTGGTGCTGAAAACCCGGAAGGAGGCGGAGGATATCAAGAAAAGGATAAAATCCAAGAAGATGACCTTCTTCGAGGCTGCGCGGGATTATTCGATAGATCCAAATGCCAAGCAGAACCTCGGCCAAATCGGCTGGGTCAAACAGGGGACCGGCTTCCCGGACCTGGATAAATTGACCTTCTCTTTGAAAAAAGACCAGCTCGGCGGACCCGCGGAGACTCCGGTAGGCTGGCATCTGGTCAAGGTCCTGGATATCCGGGACGCACTGTATACGAATATCAAGGACAAGAAAACTCTGGACCAGACCCGTCGGACACTGATGCATGAGAAACTGGACCAGTACACGGCCAAGCTGAGAAAAGAAAAGTTCACGGTGACGGTTTATGAGGATGTCTTTGGCCGGCTCGTCGACAAAGAAGCAAAGACGATAACTAACGAGGCTGCCAGATAAAAGAGTAGGGCATGGCAAGATAACAGTAAAACCTGAAAGAACAACTCTGTGTTCTCTGCATCGTGATCCGATTTTATCCCGTTGCCTCGTTAAGAAGAAGGGCTGCAGGCCTGGTATGACGCGGGCGGGCTATTGGGCCCCCGTACTATTCTTTGACGGATTTTCCGTAGTCCATGTTTGCGAACGTTTAGCGGCTTCTTCGATAAAATCGCAGTCCGGGGCTGCCTCAGGCGTTGACGCATCGCGTTTGGATTGACACAGGGCCAAAGCCTGTTGGTAGCTTTTCTTTGCCGGTTCAAATTCCCGCTTTCCCTGCTGCGCAATGCCAATGAGGTACTGCGTGGCAGAGCTGTCAGGATGTTTGCCCAGGTTGTTCTCCAGAAGGGTGAGGGCCGCTGCCCAGTCGCTGTTCCTGAGATACCTTCTTGCCTTGACCAATTGTCTGTTCGATTCATAACCGGTTGAATCGGTTGCGGTGATAAACACCTCGCGAAAAGGCTTGGGGTCGATATGGTCAACAAAGGAAGAAACCGATTTTTTAACGGTTGACTCGAATAAGGGATCACTCTGCCATGATGCATCGAGCTTACCGGTCAGAAATGGATCGGGGACAGATGCTCCAGGGATTTTCGATGCAACCTGTCCTTCCGTGTTTCCCGCTGTTGTCGGCATATCCGGGGTTTTGTCCCAATCATTCGTGCATTCCTTGGTACGCCGGGATGAAGAGATCTCTTCTTCAAAGAGTTTGGCGCCGTCGCTTGCGCGCCAGATCGTAAAGAGGGTGCGAAGCGAGCCCGTTATTATCGTGCAGGAAAGGACGACCCCGGGTCCTTCAGGACGAACCTGGCGCCAGGGCGCGCTCGTCTCCTTCTTCCATTCGATCACCCGGGGCGATAGTACCATATCAATGTTAAGGCCCTGCACCAGTTTCGGGTCTTTCCACAGTTCCTGGATCGAATGACCCGTCCGGAGAAGATATTCTTCCAGTTCCTTGTTCGTCGGCAGACGGTAATAGTCAGCTTTGCGCAGTTGTTTTTTCAACTGCAGGCCGAGAACAACTTCCTGGTATGAGGTTTCGGGAACCGTAACGATCATGCTGCCCGTTGCCGGCAGCGACAGTCGGGCGGGTTGTGGTATGTCAATATAATGACCGGCACACCCTGAAAAGAGACCGGCAAAGATCAGCAGCCACAAACCGCGCAGAACTGCCAAACTCGACGATCGGCGGGCACGACGGCACACTGTTGATGCATGTTCTTTCATGTGAGAGACATGTATCAATACCTTCATGTTCATGATTTCTCCTTGACCATAGAATACGAGTGCTCTGTTTTATTAGACCCTCGCACTATATCGACGATGTTAGAAAGGACGTGTTCCAATTGGAACCCACTATATCCTTTTTATGGTTTTCCGTCAATGCTGCCTTTTGCAAAGAAACATGACAATGTGACGATGGCGGTATTCAACAAGGTTGCTGACGCAGGCGGGATCCGTGAGGACGACCTGGACAAGATGAAGGACAAGGTAGATTTATCACAGATCAGGGTCGTGGCGTACACGGGTTGCTTTCCCAACTGGCCCGTATATACGACGCCGAAACTGAAAAAAACCTTGTCGGCGAAGGTCAGAGCCGCGCTGCTTACTCCTCATTTTCCACCTTGACCGGTATCCCCGACCTGCTTTTCCCCAGTTTGATCTTTAATTCCCGTTCAGGGATGTTCACGGAGATGTTAATATAGCTTATCATGGCGAGAAATACCGCGAACAACAGGAGTCCCGACGCCACCGAGTAGGCACGCGCATAGGAACCGGTCGCGTCGGCGATCTTTCCGGCCAGCATCGGGCCGAAGATCCCTCCCACACCCCACGAAGTAAATAATATCCCGTAGTTCAGCCCCAGATTTTTTGTCCCCCAGTAATCAGCCGTTGTTGCAGGGAAAAGGGCAAGACAAGCGCCGTAGTTGAAGCCTACAATTGCTGAACCGAGAATAAAGTCGTTCACCGAGGTGAACAGGGGGAAGAAGAACATGACGAGGGACTGCATGGTACAGACCAGGGCTATCGTCACCACTCTGCCGATATAGTCCGAGACCAGGCCTGCCACAACGCGGCCCCCGGCGTTGAAGATCGCGAGAAGGGCAACAAAGACAAAACCGATCTTTATCGTATTTTCGGACTGGACCGATACGATCTTTGCAAGGTGTCCGATGATCATCAGGCCGGCGGTGGCAGCACAGGCAAATTGAATGTAGAGTGAATAGAACGACGGTGTCTTGAGCATCTGTTGCCATGAATAGTCTTTTTGAAGGGGCTTCACCGTGCCGGCCGTCATTGGTCCTTTTTGAGACGGAAGGGGAACCGGCGGGTTCCTGATGAACTGCGCCAACACCACGGTTATCGCCATAAAAGCGATGCCGAGGATCCTGAATGAAGTGCCGATTCCGTAGGTCGCCAGAAGGTACTTCGAAAGGGGGGCGATATACACAGGCGCAAGCCCGAAGCCGCCTACGACGAGACCGACAATAAGCCCTTTCTTTTCAGACGAGAACCATTTCACTGCGGCAGGAGTTGCAGCAGAATACCCTAGTCCGATGCCGGTCCCGCCTAATACGCCGAAACCGATCGCGGCAAAGAAGATACTGTCAGGTGATGCAAAACTCGCGAGAATGAGCCCTGCGCCGGCGAATATCGCGCCTGCGGTGGCAACGATGCGCGGTCCGAATCTGTCCTGAAGACGGCCGGCCGGCACCATCACGACGGCAAAACAGGCTATCGCGATCGTATAGGGAAGGGTTGCATTTGTTTTCGACCACCCAAAACCGTTGTTCTCGATTGATTCGGTAAGCTGTTTGCTGAACATGCTCCAGGCGTACAAAATACCGAGCGTCAGGTTCAGTCCCATTCCCGCAAACGCAACGACCCACCCTTTTTCCCCCATGGTTTTATCCCCCCCCATTTATATATCGAGAACTGATCCAAAGTACATATAAGAATTTTAAATGACTATATATTAATTAATAGAAATTAGCAAGTGTAACGTTACAGTTTGTAGCATTTGAGTTATATATTGATCATAAAATGGTAATCAATCGTGCTGTCCTGAACGGTTCATCCTGCAGGAATAGAGGCGAAATTTATTGGGTCTTTCGTGTTTTGGTTGAAAGAATCCTGACAAACCTCTGAGGCTAAGAGAAAGGCAAAGATTTATCCGCAGATTACACAGATTTTCAAAACCTTTTCAGCGTGTTTTTTAAGACGTAATCTGCGTTAATCTGCGAAATCTGCGGATAGGTATTTCCGATCTGCCTGCCTCTATGGTGCTGCATTGCCTTTTCAACTTTTATACGAATGAACCAATTTATTCTTGAAAAGTGACATAAATTACATTACATTTTATTTTTTTAGTGTATAATCAAACCAATGCACATACCTTTATCATCAACAGGAGTCCGAATAAAACGAATTTTTTATTGTCTTGTATTTGCAATCCTGCTGTTGTCAGCGGTGCAGCCCGCCTATTCTTTTTCACGGAAGGGCATCGCGGCAAAGGCGTGGATCGTGATCGATGAGAATGACTCGGTACTTTCCGAGAAATTTCCTTCGGCCAAGCTTCCACCCGCCAGCACGGTAAAACTCGTGACCGCCATGGTGGCCCTCGATCGACTGGATCCGGCAGCCAGCGTGACGGTGAGCAACAGGGCCCGGGCAGCCCGCTCCGGAAAGCCCAGGCTTTTGGCGTACGATGTGCTGTCCGTCTCAGACCTTCTCCATCTGGCACTCATGAGGTCCATCAATTCCGCCGCCGTGGCCCTTGCCGAAGCGGCGGGCGGTTCAGAGACTGCGTTTGTCGCATTGATGAATCAGAAGGCAAAAGAGATTGGGGCCAAGGATACCCATTTTGAGACCGCCTCCGGCCTGCCCAAAGGCAGACAATATACAACGGCCCGCGATCTGACGATCATTTTGAAAAAAGCGCTCACGTACCCGCTCATCCGGGAGATCCTCGGGAAAAAAGAATGGCTGGTCAAAACAGCGGCAGGCAGGGAATTATATCTTTCGAATACGGATAATCTGCTGTGGTCCCGAACTGACATGATAGGCGGGAAGACCGGCTTTACCTGCAACGCGAGGCACTGCTTTGTGGGCGCCATTGATACGGACAAGGGTCTTATTTACACGGCTGTTCTCGGGGCCCCCTCGCGCAGCCGTTTATGGAAAAGCGCGCTGATGCTCGCTGAGATCGGAACGCGTCTGCAGCCGGATAGATTATTACCCGTCTCCTTCGATCCGCTGGTGCATCTCCCCAGAAGGGATATTCTCAGATGGAAGTCGGATCACGCCATGAATAAAAGCTTACCGGGCAATGACGCCGGTTTTCAAGAACAATTCGCATATCCTGACCTTGCGTTTTGACGGACTCTCGTTCCTCTCCTCTAAGGTCTACGCTGTACTCTCTTTCCCCGTGCAGGGCTTCATAAATCTCTTTCTTCTCAAAACTCGATATTAGGCCGGAGGATGAACTTGAAATCGTCTTTTCCCCGGCCTGCGGCCAGCACGGTTGGCAGGAGAATATCATTAGGAATAGGTGAATGGGAAGTTGAAAGTGAGGAGAACAAAGTTTACAGTTCGATGTTCAAGGTTCAACGTAAAAGATCAGGGAACAGTGTTCAATGAACGATGAGCCTCGATCCTATCTCCCGAACATTGAACCGAGAACCCTGAACGAGTATTACACCAACGCCGGTTCTCTCAGTTTCACCGATACCACGCGGGAACAACCCGGTTCTTCCATGGTGATGCCGTAGAGCGCGTCGGCCATCTCCATGGTCCGCTTGTTGTGCGTGATGGTGATGAACTGTGAGCGGGTGCTCATCTCGCGGATAAGGCGGGTGAAGCGGGTGACGTTCGCTTCGTCGAGCGGCGCGTCGACCTCATCGAGCATGCAAAAGGGGCTCGGTTTTACCAGGAAGGCCGCGAAGAGCAGGGCAATGGCCGTCAGCGCCCGCTCACCGCCCGACAGCAGGGTGATGTTCTGGAATTTTTTACCCCTGGGCTGGGCGATGATCTCGATGCCCGATTCGAGGATGTTCGATTCGTCGAGAAGCACGAGCTCGGCCCTGCCTCCTTCGAACAGGAGGGCAAAAACCTCCTTGAACTTCTCATGGATCGCGTTGAAGGCCTCGCTGAAGAGCTCCCTGGTCTCACCATCGAGCTTCGCGATGGTGGCCTTGAGGTTGCTGATGGACTCGTTGATGTCGCTCTGCTGGGCGCTCAGGATGTCGTACCGCTCCTTCAGCTCGTTGTATTCCTGCAGCGCATCCACGTTGATCGGACCCATCTGTTCGATCTTCTGGCGCAGGTCTTCGACCTGTGCTTTTGATCCTTCCAGATCGATCTCGAACTGTCCGAGTTCCTGGACCACGATATCGAGTTCGGTGTGATAGGTATTCCATATGGTGTCTTTCAGGTGCTCGATCCTCATGCGGAGCTCGGTGCGCTTGACCTCATTCGCGGAAAGCCTTTTCTGAGCCGCCTCAATGTCATGACGAACCTCCCGGGCCTGTTCCTCGGCGGCACGGAGCGCATGGATCGTTACCGCATGAGCTTCCTGTTTTGAAACAAGGACACGGCGTTCCGCTTCGAGGACGCCGATATGTCCCTTGATCTCGGTCTCGGCGTTCGTGATGGCGGATTCGAGCTCAATGAGCTTCGCGGCGATGCCGGTGATCTCAGCCTCGCGCTTCGCAAGACGCTCGGTCATTTCCGTTTCCGTCAGGACAAGCGTTGCGATGGTCCTGGCAGCCGCGGCCTGTTTTTCCTGAAGCGCGGTGAGTTCCATTTTGAGCTCAGTGATCGCGGAGCGCGCCGCATCGAGCCCTTCCTTCTTGTGAGAAAGTTCACCCTGGATCGCCTCGATGTTCGACTGGGCGTTCGAATGGCCGGCCTCGAGGTTCCGGAGTGATTCCTTCGATTGTTCAATGCCGGTGTTCAGTTCCTGCCGCAGGGCCGCTCGTCCTGTTGCCTCGGTATCGAGCGTTCTGCTGCGTTCTGCTGCGCGGCCGATGTCGTCCCTGACGCTCGTGTGGTCCTTTTCGCCGTTCACGAGTTCGAGTTCCATACGGTGGATCTGCTGGGAAAGCTCTGCTTCGATCCTGGTATCCGACGCGATCGATGCTTCGACGGACAGCAGTTCCACTTCGAGCACCACGATCCGGGCCCTGAGCTCAGCCAGCTCGTGTTCAATGTCCTTGATCTCGCGGCGCTTGGTGAGCATGCCGGTTCCGGTCGAATCGACGGTGCCGCCGGTGACCGCGCCCCACGGGTCCACGATCTCTCCGGAGAGGGTGACAACGGTCTTGTCGAAGCCGTTCTTCTGCCACAGGTAGAGTGCGGTGTCCATGTTGTCCACGACGACCACGTCGCCGAGCAGATACTGGGCAACACTGCTGTAGGTGTCCTTGTAGCTCACGATATTCAATGCCGATCCGATGACGCCGGCATGGCCGTTCTTCCGAAAGGGCTCTGATTTTACCTCGCGCGTTTGTCTGGGCAGAAAGGTGCCCCGGCCGCCGCTTTTTTCCTTGAGGTAATCGATGGCCTTGAGTGAATCGGTCTGGGAGTCCACCACAACGTACTGAAGCCGGTCTCCGAGCACGGCCTCGATCGCGACCTCGTACTTCGGTTCGGTCTCGATCATGTCCGCCACAAGGCCGTGGATGGTCCCGAGGTTTCCCGCCGATGAAGCCTCCTTGCGCGCGGACATGACGGTCCGTACTCCCTTCTGGTAGCCTTCAAGGCTCTGTTCCAGTTCGAGCAGGGAGCGGAGACGGGCGCTCTGGCCCGCGAGCATGTTCTTGCTTTCATTCAGGCCCGCTTCGAGCATTTTTTTCTTCGCGATCGCCTGCTCCAGCCGGTCAACAACCTCCAGGCGCTCTTCCCGGGCCGCGTTCATTCGGACTGCCAGCTCTTTGATCTCGCTTTCCTTTCCTTCAAGACGGGAAGTGAGTTCAGCGAGCCTCTGCTCCAGGTCCTTCTTTTCAGAAAGGTCGCGGGCGTCCTGATCGTCCAACTGCGCGATGCGTGCTTCAAAGTTCACGATCCTGGATCTCTCCGTGGCCGAGCCCGTCATGGCGTTCAGGATCCCGGTCCTGGTCTCCTCGAGCAGGAGCTCCTGTTCATTAAGCGCACGGAAAAGAGATTCCTGGTCAGAAGTCCTGTCGCTCAACACGGCGTTCTTCTCGTTTATAGACAACGCCAGCACCCCGAGTTCTTCCTCGTGTCGCGCTTTAAGCGCGACTACCCGCGCGGTCTCCTGTTTCAGGTACTCACTGTCCGCGAGATCGCGGCCGCGCTGTTCAATAAGCGCCGCGATCTGACTTTTCGACATCTCCACGCGATGCTCGGCGCGGCTGAGCGCGGTCTCGGTCTCGTGTATCTTGTGCTGAAGAGTCCCGAGTTCATGTTCAGCGGACAGGGAATCCGCCCTGGTCTCCTCGATGGTGGACTCGATCCTGCCGAGGGAGGCGTGCAGAGACGTTACTTCGTCTTCCAGCTTTTTGAATTCCTCCGATGACGCGGTCCACTCGGCGCCGAGAGCGGAGTAATCAACGGAGGCCAGACGGAAATCGAGGTCCTTCATCTCCGCGCGCAGTTTTTGGTAGCGCTCGGCTTTCCGGGCCTGCCGGTCGAGAGAATTGACCTGGCGCTTGACCTCGATGATGATGTCATTCACCCGGAGCAGGTTCTGGTTGGTCGATTCGAGCTTGGAGAGCGCCTCCTGGCGGCGCGCTTTGTATTTCATCACGCCTGCCACTTCCTCGAACAGGAACCTGCGGTCCTGCGGTTTGCTGGAGAGGATCTGGTCCACCTTGTCCTGCTCGATGATGGCGTGTATCCTCGCGCCGACGCCGGCATCCATCATGAGATCGCGGATGTCCTTCAGGCGGCAGGGGATCCGGTTGATGAGGTATTCACTTTCGCCGGAGCGGTAAAGGCGGCGGGTGATCTCGATCTCCTGATAGTGACCGAACTCTGAAGAGGCAAAGGTCCCATTGACGTTCGACAGTCTGAGGGTCACCTCGGCCATGCCCAGAGGCTTGCGGCTCTCGCTTCCGTTGAAGATGACATCTTCCATCTTGTCGCCGCGAAGATGTTTGGCGCTCTGTTCGCCGAGCACCCAGCGGATGGCGTCGGAGATATTGCTCTTGCCGCAGCCGTTCGGGCCTACCACGGCTGTTATGCCCGGCTGGAACGCAACTACAGTCTTGTCTGAAAAGGATTTGAAACCGATCATTTCAAGGGTTTTCAGCTGCATAGGCCACCTCTTTTAAACAGACGGGCAGATGATTTGTTACATACTCACGTTCAACGTTCCAGGTTCATGGTTTAAGGTTGAAAAGCTAACCCTGAACCTTGAACCCTGAACCATATTTAATATCTATTAACTTATCCGTTTATATCACATGAATGAGGGTTTGTAAAGGGGAAAATAACAACTTGAGGTAGCTATTCCCAGAGGAGGCACAATATATTGTGGTTGTGGAAAACCTATATTTCACGCTGTTTCAGTCGTTCCAGACCGATTTTCATGGGTAAAAAGAGGGCAAGAATATTAATGGTCAGGACTGCGATGATCGAACCTGAAATGGAGACCCATCCCGAAAGCCTGATGTGGTAACCAAGGGTTTGGGAGGTGAATATTTTATACACGGGCCATGCCTCAAGGGCGATCACGACGCCGATAAACAGCATGGTCAACAGCATATACACGATGCCGCCGAAACCCGTGGGTATCTGCGCCACGTTCTCGTGCTTGAACCTGGGGAATACGGCGCCCAGGCCGACGCCGAGGGCCGTGATGCCGAAGGTCATCAGGAAGACCGTAATGATGCCGAGCCACATCATAAAGGGCGTTACCTTGAGCAGGGTGTTCGAGAGCACGATCAATATCTCGGAGAGCACCAGGAGCGGCAGCAGGCTGCTCCAGAACTTTGCCCAGAGAAAATCCCTGAGCGACAGCGGTGCGGACCTGATGATCCAGAACGAAGCTCCCTCAAGGCTCACCGCGGGGAACACGAACCGAATGGCGACTGACGCGGTCACGAACCCCACCATGCCGAGGTTCAGGAAGGAGATCAGGTTCTGGAGAAAGAAACTCGGCATTATCGCGCGCTCCAGGGGCAGGAGCTTGAAGCTGTAAATGTACACGACCATGAGCGCGAAGATGAGGAAGAGCTGCGACCACTGCGATGTATCGCGGAAGAAGAGCTTTATGTCCTTCAATATGATGGCGCGCATCTTTCCCCGGAACGGCAGGACGGTGAAGCGGAAGAACGCCTCCGCAAATCGCGAGCGCGAGATCGGAGATTTTTTCCCTTCCTGGGAACGGGACCAGCCGGTGTAGTAGATCTTTCCACAGACCCACTCCCCGATCACGATACTCGCGCCGGCAGTGCTCCAGAGCATGAGCAGATAAAAGAGGGCATCTCCTTTGATCCGGCGGAGCAGGGGGGAGAGCGTTTCTGTTGCCCAGAAGCTCGGCAGCAGGGGCGAGACCGGAGCGCGCATGGCGGTCAGGTACTGGACGAGCGAGGGAAAGGTATCAGGGTCAACGAGTTTCTCGGGTTTGAGCATGCGCATCATGATATACAGGACCATGAAGAACAGCAGGCTCAAGAGCACCAGGACGTCCTTGGCCCTGCGGGCAGGGAAGGCATTCACGAGCAGCATGGTCGCCATGATGCCGATGCCGGCGGGGATGATTAGAAAGGGGATGATGGTGAACAGCAGGCCGACGTAGTAGAGGATCGACGCCTTGAAAACCATGCCGTAGGCGATGAAAACCGGCAGTCCGTAGATGAGCGTGATCCATGATGAATCGACGATCGTCTCGATGAATTTCGCGCGAAAGATGGACTCGATCTTTATCGGTACGGAGTGCAGAATATCGAGTTCTCCCGAGAGGTAGAAGGTCGAAAGCGACGTGACAATGTTGCTGAACACGAGGATCGAAAAGAACGTCAGCAGTACCATCGACATCAGCCGGAGCGCAAGAAGGTCGCCCAGGCCTTCGATGGTCCTGAAGTAGGAGAGGACCTTGAAGGATATGCCGTACATGAAAGCCCAGAAGCCCAGGCCGAGCAGACCAAGGACCGCTGTTTTCAACCCGTCGCCGGGGGCGAGGCGGGTAAGCCTGTTCTTCAGGGCAAGATATCGAGGGGTGAGAAGGAGGAGCATAGTATTCTCTGATATGTAAGGGCGATGCCCGCATTCTGAGCAATCACGCGATCCCTATGCGTTCCGATCACCACACTTTACGGATCGTCTTGAGTCCCTTGAGATAGTCTTCGTATTCCAGATTGGCCTCGACGCCGTATTCAGCGAGCAGGTCCATCATCTTCGAGAGCGACACCCCGGCCAGTCGCGCGGCCCGTTCCAGGGACACCTCTTTCTTTCTGTACTTTTCCACGGTGAGCATGGTCCTGCCGAGGTCCACCAATTCCCGCACAGCGGTGGACATGTCGCCCCGCTCTTCCTTTGCCCGGGAAGAAAGAAATTTAAAGTCGTCGTCATTGATGCGTATGCTCAAAGTTTTTGTCGCCATACTATGAACCTCCCTTTATCAGTCGGACTGCGTCTTCGATGATCGTCTTGCGGTATCTGCCGACTGTTTGCAGCTTTTGTAATTTGACAAGCCCCTCATCTTTATCAATCATGCCTTTTTCAACAGCGCGCACCAGCACAGTGACGGCCGTAATAAATTCAAGTTTAAGCATTTTGCACGCCCGGATTGCATTCCTGTCGTCCGTTGCCACGATGGCGCTTTTGTGTTCAAGGGCGAGCGCCAATGACTCCGCCTCGCCGGCCTCGGAGGAGCATAGTGATATTATACACAACGGTGGTAAGCATACAAGTATTTTTGTAACTACTCAGGTTCAAAGTTCCAGGTTCACGGTTCAAGGTTGGAAAGCCGAAAAAAATAGAACAATTTTACAAGTAGACACCGCTAAACGAATTAAAAAAAAGATATGATGATAGGGATCAAAGCTCCTGGGTTGTTTCTTCAGCCTAAACTATGAACATTGAACCGTGAACCTGACAACCTGAGTAGTTGCGTATTTTCTAACAATCCCGCCGACCGAGAGGTGGTATCGGTGTCTGCGACTTCCAAAATCGATATTCTCTTCCTTTGGAAAGCCATTTAAGATATAATCCCGTGAATACTTCAGCTAAGGACAGCTTTTCATGATAATCATCCACACGATAAACGATTTACTCTTTAACCTTTTTCCGAAAGCCGTGGAGGGCGTAGGCCAACTGGGGCCAACTGGGGGCCAACTGGGGTCAGACTTAAAGATTGGCGTGCCCAGCGAAGGGCCGCACACACTTGCGGGTGCAAGTCCCGCCATGGCAATAAGCCAAAGCCATGTAGCTTGGATGGCAGGAGGTGAGGGAAACGTTGCCTT
>JALNZF010000035.1 GCA_023229435.1 Nitrospirota bacterium | reverse complement strand
TGCCTGTTGCTTATTCTTGTGCGACTTTATATCTGATCGTTTGCCATCGGCTACTGTCGCCAAACCGTTTTTGCTCGACCATTTCATGGGTCCACCCGCTGTTTCATAGAACTTTTGACAGAATCGTGGCTCTGTATTTGGGAACTGGGTTCCCAAGTATAACCCACGTTGCAAGGGGCAGGTCACTTGATTTTCAACTGTCAACCATTATGTCTATAAAGGACTCCTTGATGAAGTCGCAATTTACAGCCGCGCACTCAGTGAACAGGAGATCATTTCTGCTGCTGTTGCTCCGTACATTCAAATCATATCACCATCCGGACCGATCAATAACAACGCTCCACTGCTTGTCTATTCAATCGTCAATGGCACCGTCACGGCGATCAAGGTCAATGGAAATACTGTATCCAAGGTATCGGGTGATACTCTTGACGTATTATCCGACGGCACTTATACGCTGAGAATCGAGGCCGTGAACGGCTCCGGGACCGTCGGGTTCACGGAAACGACCTTCACGGTCGACACCGTGCCACCGACGGTAAGCATCAACCCGGTAACATCACCGACATATTCAACCACCCAGACCATTACCGGAAGCATGGAGACCGGAGCTGTCGTAACAATCGCGGTAGATACGACAGCCACGCCAGGCGTGGTTACATATCCGACCGCGAGCACGTGGAGCTGTACGGTAACAAATCTCGCTTGGGGTGACAATGCCATAACAGTAACAGCCACGGATGCCCCGAACAACAGCGCATCTACTACCGCGACTATTCTGCAAAATCTTATTGCCATAACCAATGTCATGGTAAACAACAATGTACTGGACGTTTCCTCACTTAACAATGCCACGATTTTCTTCAATCTTTATACTAGTACCAGTGCTACCGTTACGCTCAAAATCATCCCTGAAAAGCAGGGGCCTGCCGGCACTCCGGTTTATCAAGCTTCACAGATCTGTACTGCAACCGCGGCATATTTCTTTACATGGGATGGTAAAAACAGCAGCGGCCAAATTGTTCCCGATGATGCCTACTTGTTTATTCTTCAGGCGACGGACAGCATCAACACAAAAACCTACAGCCCGGGTCAGCCCGCAGGCACGGGGAGCATGAGCTGTTCACGGAGCACCTATGACCCATACATCAACGAGCCCCTCACGGTAAGCTATAGCCTGGCACAGGCGGGGCGCGTAATGATCATCGTTAACCAGGGCAATCAGATTTACACTATTATGGACTCTGTTCCCCATGCGGCAGGCGCCTATACCTTTGATTGGGACGGAAGATCTCCGAGTGGAACCATTCTCAATGGAGTCGCCGTATCCTGTGGAGAGACGACTCTGCTTCGTGAGAACCATATCATAACAACAGGGGACACACCAATAATTACAGAAGTAAAGACAGACCCATATCATATAGGCCTCTCCTTCGGTCAGTTCTCACGCATTACCTACCGTCTTTTTCAGCAGGCGACTGTCACGGTCAAGCTCACTTCTCCGTCTGGGGCAACCGTCATCCTTCTCAATAGCCAGTTACAAGCAGCGGGTCCTCAGTCTCTGGAATGGACGGGAATTGATATCGCTGATGCAACAGGGAATAGAGTTGTAATTTCTGAAGAAGGCGATTACATGGTCTGGATACAAGCTGTCAATCCTGTAACGGGATCAAGCTCCGTAGTCAGGGGCAGTCTGCGGATAGGATTATAGGCGATAGACATTGAGTCGGAGGTGAAAATGTTTGGTCTCATAGGCATTCAAAAAGCACGCAATCTTTTTTTTAATCCATATTTGATTCATATCGTGGTTTTGATTGTTGTGCATTTATTTTGGTTCAATAGCGGCTCGATTGCATCAACGTGGGTAGACGTGATGGCGGCAAAAATGGCCTGCTCGGCGTCGTATCCTGACTGTACGTGTGATGTAACGGATACTAGTTCAGGTGGCGTATTGAATTACAGGATTGATAAGCGGTGTCCGCCTCATCAAGTATTGTGGGCGCAGAGGCACTATGTAGGAACACCGATTATACATGAAGGTTGGGGTGGATTTTATGTATATAAAATAAATCCGGGCGCTGCGACATGTAATGGTCAGTCGGGGGATACAACTTCTTATCTTGGTGCGTGGATACTTCCTGGGGACACATGGTGGAGTTTTGGATCGGGAACGGTTCATGTTCATTATTGTGACGGTTTAGATGAGGATACGGGCGCTCCATCTATTTCTATGGCGGCTGACAAATCAACATATAATCCGATAACAACGTGTAATTCTTCTTCTGTATGTAATCCGACGACAACGACATATGCAAGTTTCACAAATGTCCAGTTTTGCGATTCGTCTGTCGATCCCTGCTGCAGTGATCCGGATCCCTGCTGCGGCAGAGCGGACCCATGCTGTGGCAACTCTGATCCTTGCTGCAGAACACCGGACAACCCCTGCTGCGTCGATCCTGCATGTTGTGGTGATATCTGCTGCCAGCTACGTAATCAAGATGGATATGGTGGAAGTTAACAGTAGAACCTATGACGTGGGACAATTCCGCGATGAATGACAATCAAAAAGGAACACTCACCGCGTATTGTATTGTAATCGAATCATCATGATTACGCCGAAATTATGGCTTTTCAAACTATCAGGAGGTTTTCATGTATCGCGGAGTAAATAGATTGCTGATTCCCATGCTCTTCATCCTGCTCACATCCGTTGCCTATGCAGGATACGAAGATTTAGATAGCCCTCCGGACATCATTTGCCAGACAGGCAACAGGAGCGGCAACAGTCTCGCCTATGGCGGCAAGCCCATCAGCCTGCTGTCGGGCATGGAGACCTATGCCCCGAGCACGGACCTCACCCTCGGGAACCTGTTCCCCATTACTATCACCCGAAGCTACAACAGCCGGATCTCCTACGATAGCCCGCTGGGCTACGGTTGGGCCATAAACTACGACAAACGGCTCTACACCTACCCGGACAACTCCGTCACCGTCCGTCGTGATTGCGGCGGCAAAAAGCGCTTCACTTGGATGTCTCCATCAGGTTATATCGGTCAAACAGGAGACACGGGCGCCCTTGTTCAGAATGCCGACGGCACCCATACCTACACCGACAAAAACGGCGACAAGGACACCTACGACACCAGGGGCCGTCTCCTGCGCATGGCGGACGCAAAAGGCAATTCCCTCGTCTTCACCTACCAGGCGGACACAAGGGACTTTCTCTACGGCCTACTGCCGTTCAACATAGATCAGAGCACATCCCTCATCGTAGCGTATGACTATCACTTGAGCAAGATCGAAGAAAAAGATGCCTCAGACAATGCCACCGGAAAATACGTCGATCTTCACTACGATGGCGGTACCGGCAGACTTACCGACATCACTGATGGCATTAGGACCGTCTCTTACGGCCATGACAGCATCGGCAACCTTACGTCGGTTTCCGGCCCCAACGGCAATTCCATATATGGATATACCGATCCAAACAACAGGCGGCACCTCCTGACCAGCATAGACGAAGGGCAGGGCGCGTACGAAAACACCTATGATACTACGGGCCGGGTAACCAAACAGACCCACGGCACCGGCGAGATCGACTTTACCTACATCATCCCGTATCAGAAAACCACGATGACCACACTGGTCATGGACAGCACGAACAATCTTCTGAACACCCGGACGCGCACAGTGGAGTTCGACACAAACGGGATGGCGGTCAAGGTCACGGACACCAATGGCAACATCACCACTTATATCCGCGACAACAGTACCACCTGGATACTAGAAGAGGGATACACGGACATAGCAACGGGCATCACCACAACCACGGCATATGGCTATGACGCTAAGGGCAACGTGCTCACCAGAACCGAAGCCCAGGGCACGGCAATAGAAAAGACGACCACCTATACGTATCATCCCGTGTTCAACGGTGTCCTGACCGAAACCGTGCTGAGCGTAGTCAATCCCGCGCAGGTCCGGGTCATCACGAATACGTATGACGAAACCAACGGAAATCTATTAACCACCACGGAACAAGGTCTGCTCGGCAACGGAACGCAGTACACCTATGTAACTACCTATACGTACTACCCGAATGGTAAGCTCGAATCAATCGATGGCCCAAGGGATGGCGACTTGGACAAGACGATCTATACCTATGCCCCCACAACCGGTTACCTTACCTCCATTACCCAGCCGACCAATTTGACGACGATCTATGCAAACCACGACAGCCTCGGCAACCCCCAGACCGTGACCGATCCGAACGGGAATGCTACCACCTACACCTATGACGAAAACGGCAGGGTCGCGAGCATCAAGGCAGGGAACGATGCTGAAACGAAGTATTTCTATGTAGCTGGTGGCTGCCAGTCCTGCGGCGGTGGGGCGAACAAACTTGACTATATTGTTCTGCCGGAAGGAAATGTCATAGATTACGATTATGACGACATGGGCAACCTTCGGTTCATCAAGGACAGTCTCGGAAACGGAAACGGCATCTATTACACCTATGATTCAGAGGGGAACAAACTTACGGAGCTGATCAATGACGCGAGCAATAAGTTTCTCAGCTATCAGTATGATGCGTTAAACCGGCTTTCGTTGATAGTAAATCCCGATAGCTCATACACCCAGTACGGATACGATTCCCGGGGCAATAGAACTTCACTTCGAACTCCGAATTCTGAACTCACCACCTACACGTATGATCCCCTGAACAGGCTGATCTTGGCCAGTCAGCCCGGGACTGTAAATACCATTTACGGCTACGATACGAATAACAACCTCACCTCTGTTAGGGATGCAAACAACAATACGACTGTCTACAAGTATGACGACAAAGGAAGGGTTTATCAGGTAATCTCGCCCGACACGGGTACGACCATCTACGACTACGATCCAGCCGGGAACCTCACAAGTAAGACGGATGCGAAGCTCGTGACGACCTCGTACCAGTATGATGCACTAAACCGGCTGACGAAGATCGACTTCACATCTGACTATGACATTAACTACACCTACGACACCTGCGTGAACGGCAAGGGCAGGCTCTGCGTTATGGCCGACGCAAGCGGAACGACGAGCTACGAATATTCTCCGAAAGGGCAGGTAACGAAAGAGACCAAAGTCATCGACAGCCATACCTATATCACCCAATACACCTACGATCAGAATGGCAACCTAAAGACGATGACGTATCCTTCAGGCCGCGTGATCACTTACAACTACACGAACGACCGGGCCGTGAGCGTGTTAAACAACGCTGCAACTCTCGCCACGAGCATCAATTATAAACCCTTCGGCGGTATGTCCGGTCTGATGTACGGCAATGGCATCGTGGGAACGATCGGTTACGACAATCAGTACCGGATCACCAACATCCAGACATCCGGCACCATGAACCTGTCCTACAATCTCTACGACGCAAACGGCAATATCAAGAGCATCCAGAATACTTTTGAACCTTCAAAGAACAAGACATTCGACTACGACGCGCTTGACCGGTTGTCCACTGCAATCTCATCCGGCATCTGGGGCAGCCTCGGCTGGACGTATGACGGGGTGGGGAACAGGCAGACGGAAGGTTCAACGGTATACACGTATACTGCCGGCACGAACAAGCTTACCGGTGCAGGAGGCTTGAACTTCGGCTACGACAACAACGGAAACACCACAAGCCAGGCCGCGAGGACATACATTTACAATCAGAATCAGCGGTTGATCCAGGTAAATGACGGCTCGATGACGGCATACTACACCTACAACGGCAATGGCCAGCGGGTGAAGAAGAATGTAAGTGGAGCGATCACAGTATTCCATTACGGCTTGAACGGACAGATCATTGCCGAGTCAAATAATTCTGGAAATATTACCGCGGAATATGTATACTTAAATGGACAGCCGCTTGCGAAGATAGAGGGAACGAATACGTACTATTATCACAACGATCATTTAGGTACCCCGCAAGTGATGACGGACAGTGCAGGGGTAGTAAAATGGAGCGCTGACTACAAACCCTTCGGTGAAGCGACCGTCACCGTATCAACGATCACGAACAACCTGAGATTCCCTGGGCAGTACTACGATGCTGAGACGGGGTTGAATTACAATTACATGCGTAATTATAATCCTGTGATCGGGCGGTACATTGAGGCAGACCCCATGGGTTTGCCGAGCGGAATAAATTTATATGCGTATGTAAGAAACAACCCAAACAGAGGGAAAGATCCGTTTGGTTTAGCTGAAAAATGTATATCTTGGTTCGACAATAAATCCGATTGGTCATTTCATGCGATTGGTGCACCGGAATGGAAATTCGCTGGTACGACAGTAATAATTGAAGGGTTAAGCGGCGGATGTCATTGGGAGAAGATTCAATATGGGTACAGAACAAGAACAGTAACTGAAAGACAACTTTGCTGCGATACTTGTACGAAGAAATGTTATTTAAAAGATGGTTCTACAAAGACAGAATACGATAATAATTATAATAAAGTTATCGGGTCTGCTACAACTGGAATTCATTGGCAAGGTGATGCAACTAAACATGAATGGGTTATGAAATGTGAAAAAAGCGATATCCAGACAATCTACGGAGATATATGATGACTTTAAAAGTACGGAACATTATAGGCATAATAGTAATAATTATTGGTTTTATTTCTGCGCCGTTGACGAATGGCAGGTTGCCATCTATTTTATTTTATTGGCTTGGGTTTATGCTACTGCTGTGGCCAAATATAAATTACCCAAAAGCGTCCTACTTGCTAAAGTGGGCTCGGATAGGTTTGGTGATAAATATATTAGGTACATTACTCTTGGTTCTTGTCAGTAGCATTGCAACAAATACTGCGCTTTCCTTTAATTCTATTGTTTCGACATTCTTGAGAGTTGCCAGTTTGCTGCTTAAACCGGCCTCGTCTATTGTTACGCGCTTTTTCCCATATAGCCAGTTTCAAATGCCAGATGGAAGCATTCAATTTAGCATTAGTTTTATTAGAGGTACGATCACCAGCTTTTTTGATGTATTAATATATCTATTTATTGGTATAGTTCTCGGGAAATTTATTGCAGCCCGACAGGGCAAGGCTCAGTAATAATAAGAGCCTATTGGGGTCAAATCTTACTTGTTGACAAAACCACCTCTTTCTGATATGTTTGGCCATGGCCCGTCCCCTTCGCATACAATATCCCGGCGCAGTGTACCACGTCACGAGCCGGGGCAACGAGCGACAGGATATATTCAAGGACGATGATGATCGAAAACGCTTTCTTCAGATACTCATCCAGTCAATACATATCTACTCAGTCAAGCTTTACAGTTACGTCCTCATGACCAACCACTTCCATCTGCTTGTGGAGACCCCCAAAGGCAATCTTGCCGAATTCATGCGCAAGTTCAATATTACCTATACCGGTTATTACAATAGAATGCATAACCGCGTAGGGCACCTGTACCAAGGCCGTTACAAAAGCGTCCTTGTGGATAAAAACGAGTATCTTTCCGTCCTCTCCCGCTATATCCATTTGAATCCCGTCAAAATAAAAGCCATGAAAAAGCTTCCGGAGAAGGATAGGTTAAAATACCTTATTCGGTACCGCTGGAGCAGCCTCCCGGGGTTTCTGAGCAGGAGAACGAAGGAGTGGTACGTCGATTATGCAATGGTCCTCGGAGAGTACGGTGGCGATACCGTCAAAGCGAGAAAAGAATACAAGAAGCGAATCTATGCTGAGATCGCCGGCGACACCGAGATAAAAGAAAGCATCATCGGTCAGAGCATCCTGGGAGGAGCAGCGTTCATTGCCTGGGTAAAAGACAACTATATCGAGGGGATGAAGGACCGGGAGCGACCCGCTGTAAGAGAGATACACCGACATCGAACACAAGAAGAGGTTTTCACTGCGACAAAACAAGAAACGGGGAAGGATGTAGACGCTATCAGTAAGGGAAAAGGTGATCTGCGCAGGATTGTCATGGACTTGCTGTACCGGACAGGCGGGTTGAAAGGCCCTGAGATCGGCCTGATCTTCGGGATTGACTACGGAACGGTCAGTCAGGAACGAAAACGCCTCCGTGAGAAGATTCAAAAAGATCGGAAGATTCGGTCGCTGATGAACAGAATAGAGCGAAAATTGTCGACAAACGAGATTTGACCCCAATTGGCTCAGTCTCCAGGCGCGTTACGAACACCTCGTTGTGGACGCGTTGCTTGATTTCCTCAGCGGAGGCGGTTTCGAAAAAAAGCTCGATTGCTTCTCGAAGGTTATCGCGGGCCTCTTCAATAGAGTCGCCCTGGCTTGCGATATCCACTTCCGGACAGAGAGATACGTAACCGCTGCCTTCACGCTCAATGATTGCTGTAAGTTGCCTTTGCATGCATTACCTCCTGTTCTTACGGATAGACAACATCATCACCGCGCCGCTATGGCGAGCGAGTTTGCCTGTACTGATTGACGAATGCGGTAGGAACTCCGCGATTTTATCCTGCCGGCTTCTCGGCAGCCCTGAAGCCCCTCAAAAGAGCCTTTTCATTTTCCCATTCGGCCCGCCGCCCTTTCTCTTTACCGCGATCTTCTCATCCGGCGCAAGCAACGCCTCGGCGTTCATTCCCATCGCTTCGGCGATTTATGACAGAACATCTAACCGCGGCAACTCTTCACTTTGATCCCAGAAGGCAATCGTCTGTTGGGGAACGCTTACCCTTTAGGCCAGTCCCCCTTGGCTCAATCATCGTTATCAATATACTGATAACGATGTAACAAGTCAACAGATAGAAAAGAAACCGGGACACATAACGTTGATACCTTCGAGAAACGATAACGTTGTGTCGCTGATTACCGGGACCTGTTGGATGAAATCTTCATCCAGCCTGCCTGTCAAGCTCGTTTGTCCTTGACGATTCCGAGTATAATCAGTATAATCGGCGCTTAAGCTTATCATTATTGTGAAGGGGATTTTCATGGAAGATTACAACGAGTTGATTCAGCAGCGCTTTAAGAAGCGTGATGAGATCAGCGCGATGGGCATTCGTCCGTATGCGGGAAGGTTCGACGTGTCTGTTTCCGCACAGGGTCTCAGCGACCAGTACGGACAAACAAGCAAGGAAGATCTTGAAAAATCGCGGGTTGACGTCGTTCTTGCAGGACGGATCGTCGCCCTGCGGAGCTTCGGCAAAGCAGGTTTCGCGCATCTGCAGGACGGATCGGGGCGTATCCAGTTCTATTTTCAAAAGAACACGCTCGGCGATGACAAATATGCTTTTTTTAAAAAGCTCGACATCGGCGATTTCATAGGAGTGAAGGGGTTTCTGTTCCGTACCAAGACCAATGAACTTACGATCGACATCGAAGACTTCACGCTCCTCTCGAAATCGCTCCGCCCCTTGCCCGAAAAATGGCATGGCCTGACGGACGTTGAGTTGCGCTATCGCCAGCGGTATCTGGACCTGATCGTGAATCCCGATGTCAGAAAAGTTTTTCTGCTGCGCACGAAGATCGTCCAGGCGATCAGGGGCTACCTGAATGCCCGCGGATACATCGAGGTCGAGACCCCGATGATGCAGACCATACCCGGGGGGGCGACCGCGAAACCGTTCAAGACGCACCACAACGCCCTGGACATGGACCTTTACCTGCGCATCGCGCCGGAGCTGTACCTGAAGCGGCTGCTGGTAGGCGGATTTGAAAAAGTATATGAGATCAACCGCAATTTCAGGAATGAAGGCATCTCGACACGGCACAACCCCGAGTTTACCATGCTCGAGTTCTATACGGCCTATGCCGATTACCGCGACCTCATGACCATGACCGAGCAGATGATCAGCTCCATTGCACAAGAGGTCCTCGGCACGACCGAGGTTGAATACGAGGGCCACCTGATCAATCTCTCGCCGCCCTGGAAGCGGATCACCTACCTGGATGCCCTTCGCGAGGCCGGTGTGCACGAAGAGGTCCTTGCCGATGCTGAGAAAACCCGGAAGTTCGCGAAAAAACTCGGGGCGAACCTGACGGGCGGGGAACCTTTGGGAAAGGTCCTTAACGAGGTCTTCGAGTCGCTTGTTGAGCCCAAACTCATTCAGCCCACCTTTATCACCGACTATCCTACGGACATATCGCCGCTGTCGAAGAAATGCGATGACAATCCCGATTATGTTGAGCGGTTCGAGCTTTTCATCGTCGGGAGGGAACTGGCGAACGCCTTCTCCGAACTGAACGACCCGGTCGACCAGAAAGAGCGGTTCCTGAAGCAGGTTCTGGAAGGCGAGGCAGGGGACGAAGAGGCCCACCAGATGGACGAAGACTTCATTCGCGCCCTCGAGTACGGGATGCCGCCGGCCGCAGGCGAGGGCATCGGTATCGACCGCCTCGTGATGCTTCTTACGGGAGCCAGCTCCATCCGGGACGTGATCCTGTTCCCGCAGATGAAGAAGGAGAAGTGACATTGCCGAATGCGGATTGCGGAATAAAACAAAAGTCGTCACTCTCTTTATCGGGAATCCAGCATTTCAGAGACCTTATCCGTGTTTATCAGTGTCCATCTGTGGTTAAACTGAATATCGAATGAAACTTCCCTACGAAATATTCGTCAGCCTCCGCTATCTGAGGACCAAAAAGCGCTACGGCACGATCTCGCTCAATACCTTCATCTCCATCGCCGGAGTGGTCATCGGCGTGGCCACCTCCATTATCACGCTTGCGGTCATGACCGGTTTTCAGGGTTATTTTCGCGACAAGATCCTGTCAGCCATGCCGCACATTGTGGTGATGGAGTATACCGGCACCGGCGTTAAGGACCCGAACGCCCTTCAAAAGGACGTGGAACAGGTCGCGCATGTCACGGCTACAACGCCATTTATCTATGCCCAGTCGATGCTGACGTCCAAGGACCGCATGCAGGGAGTGGTTGTGCGGGGCATCGACCCCAGGACCGAAGGCAGGGTGACCGATCTCGCAAAGAACATGACCGCCGGTTTGCTCTCGGACCTTGAAAATCCCGAGGGTAAATCTCCCCGCATCATCATCGGGGAAGACCTTGCCAGAAAACTCAGCGTGTCGGTCGGGGAAACGGTTACGATGGTGAACCCGCTTGGTGAAGAAACGTCCATGGGCGTCATACCCAAAATGAGGAAGTTCGTGCTCGCCGGCCTGTTCGATGCCGGGATGTACGATTATAATACGACGTTCGTCTATATATCGCTGCCCGCGGCCCAGCAGTTTTTCGAGATGCCGGGACGGGTGAGCGGAGTACAGGTGCGCGTGGATGATATCTACCAGGCCGACAAGATCGCTTCGGCGATCCAGGCGTCCGCTGGATATCCCTATTACACGCGCAACTGGATGGAGATGAACAAAAATTTCTTCTCGGCCCTTTTACTCGAAAAGATCGGCATGTCGCTTATCCTTGTCGTCATCATCATCGTGGCATCGTTCAATATCATCGGGACCCTCACGATGATCGTCATGGAAAAAAGCAGGGAGATCGCAATCCTGAAATCCATGGGGTCACCCGCGCGGAGCATCATGAAGATATTCATGTTCGCGGGCCTTGCGATCGGCTTTGTGGGAACCGCCATCGGAGCGATCATCGGCTACGGAGCGGTGACGCTCATCACCAGGACCGACATCATATCGCTGCCGAAAGACGTGTATCAGGTAAGCCATCTGCCGCTCTCGATCTCGGGTCTCGATATGCTCGCGATATCTCTCACCGCGCTCGGGATCAGCTTTATCGCCACGCTCTATCCCTCGTGGCAGGCGGCAAAACAGGACCCCGTTGAAGTGCTGAGATATGAATAAAATCGACGAAGGACGACGGACGAGAGACGCAAATGCTTTTACGTCCGTCGTCCTAGCGAAGCGGTCGTCCATCGTCCATCATGCGGCATCATCGTCTCTCGATTAATCACAAGGAGGTTACAATGGCACAGAAAAGCGGAAAATTGAAAACGTTCATCCTCATCGTGATCTTTCTGGTTGTGTTTTCGGCGGCTTTTATTCTCCTGGGCGGCGGAAACTTTCTTAAATCAGCCGGCATCTGGATCGGCAGCATGGGCAGCAAAGCGGAAAACATGAAAGGGACTATAGAGGAAGGCGCGAAGACGGTCGAAAAGAAAGCGGAAAAGGTAAAAGAAGCGGTAACGTCGGCCGGAGAGAAAGTCGAAAAGAAGGCTGAAAAAGTAAAAGAAGCGGTCACCTCGGGAGATGAGAAATAGCACACCCACCCATCCATATTGAACAGCTCCGCAAAACGTTTATGAGCGGTCCCGTGGAGCTACCCGTTCTTGACGGCATCGATCTCGACATCAAGTCAGGCGAGATGCTCGCTGTTGTCGGAGCATCGGGTGTGGGGAAAAGCACGTTTCTCCATATACTGGGCGGTCTCGACCGGCCGACGTCCGGTAAGGTCTATTACGGGGATATCGATGTTTTCGGCCTCGACAATGGACGGCTTTCACGTTTTCGCAACGAGCGGGTGGGGTTCGTGTTCCAGTTCCACCACCTGCTGCCGGAATTCTCGGCTCTCGAGAATGTCATGATGCCGGCGCTCATCCGGAGGATGGCCCGTGAAGAAGCGGTCGCAGCTGCCGAGAAAATACTGACCGACGTCGGGCTGGGAGCACGGCTTCATCACCGTCCCGGAGAGCTCTCCGGTGGAGAGCAGCAGCGTGTCGCGGTTGCGCGGGCATTGATGCTGAAACCCGATGTCGTTCTTGCCGATGAACCGACCGGCAATCTTGACACGCATACGGGCGAATCGGTCCACGATCTCCTCCTCGGGATCAACAAACAACAGGGCATAACCTTCGTGATCGTGACGCATAATGACAAGCTTGCGGTCCGCGCGGACCGGGTGCTCAGGATGGCTGAGGGAAGGCTCCTGCCGGAGCAGTAAAGCACGAGCAGACGACCTTTTCCCTTGACTTTGTGCGGCTGCAAAAAGTATTATCACAGACTTATCCATCAAATCATCTTTCAGGGAACTGCCATGAATCTCTTGTTTTTTCAAGTAGCAATGGGTTTCTACCTGCTCGCGACAGCAGGGTACGTTACCTACATCATAAACCCCGAACGGAAATGGACCTCACCGGTATCGCTCTGGGTGACCTTCTCGGGATTCCTGTTTCATATAGGCTATTTTCTCTTCCGGTGGACCGAGTCAGGACGCATCCCGATAACAAGCTTCTTCGAGGCTGCAAATTTCCTCGGCCTGGGAATTGTACTTGTGTTTCTGATCATGGAGTTCCGCTTCAAGATAGCGGCGCTCGGATCGTTCATGCTTCCTCTCGTGCTCGTTCTCATGGCTCCGGCACTCATCCTATCAGGTGACATCAAAGAAATAAATCCCGTGCTCAAGAGCGGTTGGCTCGGCGTGCACACAAGCCTGGCGGTCCTCGGCGACGCAGCCTTCGCCTTTGCGTTCATCGTTTCGATCATGTATCTGATCCAGGAGCGCCAGCTCAAATCCAAACATCTGGGCGCGATCTTTCACCGCCTGCCGTCTCTCGAAGTCATGGATACCATCGGATATAAAGCGCTCACCTTCGGATGGCCCCTTTTTACGCTCGGAATGCTTACCGGGTCCATATGGGCGAACAGCGCATGGGGCACCTACTGGAGCTGGTACCCGAAAGAGACCTGGTCGCTCATTACCTGGGTCATTTATCTGGCACTCCTGCATCTTCGCACCATCGGGTGGCGGGGAAGAAAAATGGCCTTCCTTTCGATCATCGGATTTCTCTTTGTCCTGGTCAGTTTTTTTGTGATAAGCCGCATACCGTTAGGGAAACACAGCTTTTAAGGTGATGCCGGAATGAGTATCATTGTAGTCGGTCTCAGTCATAAAACAGCGCCTATCGAGGTCCGCGAGAAGCTCAACTTTCCTGAAGCGACTGTTTCGGAAGCGCTTAAGAAACTGGTGAACTACGAGGGGATCCGGGAGGGCCTTATTCTCTCCACCTGCAACCGGGTGGAGATATACGCATCGGTGCAGGACAGCATACCCGGTATCGAAAGGATCAAACAGTTCATCTCCGATTACCATGGACTCTCCCGGGAGTCCCTGGAGAAGTCTCTCTATGTATATCCCGAGGCCGAGGGCGTGCGCCATACGTTCCGCGTGGCATCAAGTCTCGACTCCATGGTGCTGGGAGAGGCGCAGATACTGGGACAGCTCAAGGAATCCTTCGACATGGCCCTCAAGGCCAAGACCACCAGCACCATACTCAATAAACTGATCAAGAAGGCGATCTCTGTCGCAAAACGGGTCCGTACCGAGACCAAACTCGCCGAAGGAGCGGTGTCTATCAGCACCGCGGCGGTGGAATTGGCAAAGAAGATCTTCGGCGAACTGACGGGCAAGAACGTCATGCTTCTGGGCGCCGGTGAAATGGCGGAACTTGCCGCCCAGCACCTCCTCGGTAATGGCGTTAAGAACATCATGGTCGCGAACCGCACCTTCGAACGCGCCGAAGAACTCGCCAAGGAGTTCAAAGGCGACGCCATCCGCTTCGAACATTTCCCCGACGCCCTGGTCATGGTGGACATCCTTATCTGTGCTACCGGCGCGCCGCAATATGTCGTCAACCGCGACATGGTCAGCCGGGTGCTGAAAGAACGGCGCAACAAACCGATCTTCATGATCGATATTTCGAATCCGAGGAACATCGACCCCGAGGTCGACAAGGTCGACAACGTCTATCTCTATGACATCGATGACCTTCAGAGCAAGGTTGACGTAAACACCGGAGGCAGGGCAAAAGAGGCGGAAAAGGCCGAGGAACTCATCACCCATGAGGTCGAGACGTACCTCCAGTGGGAGCGTGCCCTTGACGCCGTACCGACCATCGTGGATCTTCGGGAAAAAGTGGAAGACATCCGGAAACGCGAATTCGACAAGACCATCGGCTCGTTGAACGACATCACCGAGGAACAGAAGCGGGCGATGGAGGCCATGTCCCAGGCCATCGTGAACAAACTGCTCCACGCGCCACTTGTGGTCCTGAAGCAGGCTGCTTCCATGTCCGACACCGGTGATGCTACCATCGCCATCGCGCGAAGACTGTTCAACCTCGACAAGGAACTGAAACGACCGATCCGTGTGCTGGGGTCGGCGACACCGATTAACGATGATCCCGAGCAGAGCCAGGATTCCCAATCATCAAAGAATATTTGCCGCTAATTAACGCGGAGATATAACGCATAGAATTGATTTTTATTCTTGAGCCTCTTGCAAATGTCCCAATTCTGTCATTCCCGCAGCGATTCTGAGCGGGAATCTGGTTTTCACTGCTCGAATAACCATATCCCCGATAGAAACATTCGGGGATGACAAACAGTTTTGCAGGAGCCTTTTTTAATAATGTAATCCGTCTTGGCCCATGATTACCATGTCTTTAAGGAGCATATCATTGCGAAAACAGATCAGGATCGGTACTCGCGCGAGTGCGCTCGCGCTCTGGCAGGCGGAGTGGGTGAAGTCGGAGCTCGAGAAAAAATATTCGGGCATGGCCGTAACGCTCACGAAGATAAAGACCACCGGCGACAAGATACTTGATGTACCGCTCGCCAAGGTCGGCGGCAAGGGGCTCTTCGTGAAAGAGATCGAGGAGGCCATGCTGGCGAATGAGATCGACATTGCCGTGCACAGCATGAAAGACGTGCCGACCTTTTTCCCGGACGGACTCCACCTGGCGTGCATCACGAAACGGGAGGACGCCAGAGACGCCTTGCTTTCCCGAAATAACGTTGCATTCAAAGATCTGCCCCGGGGAGCGAATGTGGGCACGAGCAGTTTGAGGCGTCAGGCCCAGCTCATGAACGCGCGTCCGGACTTCGTGATCCATCAGCTTCGCGGCAACGTGGGCACGCGGTTGCAGAAATTGAAAGAAGGAAAGTTCGACGCCATCATCCTTGCCGCGGCAGGGGTGAAGCGGCTGGGGCTTGATGCGAACGTCTCGGAATATCTCTCGCCCGAGATCAGCCTGCCCGCCATCGGCCAGGGGGCACTCGGCATTGAATGCCGGATGGATGACCGGGAACTCAATGACATGATCGCGTTCTTCAACCATACAGACAGCAGCACCTGTGTTCGCGGCGAGCGAGCGCTCCTGAAAAGGCTTGAAGGAGGCTGTCAGGTCCCGATCGCCTGCTATGGCCGGGTGAAGGACGGGAAATTGATGCTTATCGGCCTCGTCGGCAGCGTGGATGGGAAGCGCATCGTCAGGGACTCCATCGAAGGAGATCCGGAGAAGGCTGAAAAACTCGGCGTGACACTTGCGGAGAAGCTTCTCTCCCAGGGCGCTGACGTGATCCTTCGGGAAGTGTACGGGAATACGACCGACTTCAGCGGGAATAATCTGCTGGAAAATCCGTAATAGCACCTGAATCTTCGAACCGCTAAGGCGCGAAGGTCGTGAAGGGTGGATTCTTCATCTTAAAATCCGAGATTTTCTTCGCGTACTTTGCGTCTTCGCGGTTAATTTATTTATAGGTAATCATGACTCAATCAATCGGAAAAGTATATCTCATCGGCGCCGGCCCGGGTGACCCGGGTCTGATCACCGTCAAGGGCCTGGAGTGCGTGAAAAAAGCGGACGTGATCATTTATGACTATCTTGCGAACGAGCGTCTGCTCGACCAGCGGCGTCCTGATTCAGAGCTGATCTATGTGGGAAAACAGGGCGGCAGACACACGCTGCCTCAGGAGGAGATCAACAGCCTGATCGTCAATAAGGCAAAAGAGGGGAAGGTCGTCGCTCGTTTAAAAGGGGGAGATCCTTTCATCTTCGGCAGGGGCGGGGAAGAGGCCGAGGGCCTGGTAGACAACGACATCCCCTTCGAGGTCGTACCCGGCGTTACCGCTGCCACCGCGGTGCCGACCTACGCGGGAATACCGCTCACCCACCGGGATTTTACCGCAAGCGTTGCCTTCGTGACCGGCCATGAGGACCCCACAAAACCTGAATCACAGGTGCACTGGGACAAGATCTCTACCGGAATCGGTACGCTTGTCTTCTTCATGGGCATGAAGAACCTTCAGAACATCGTGGACAACCTGATTTCTCACGGAAGGAATCCGGAAACGCCGATAGCAGTCGTCCAGTGGGGCACCCGAACCGACCAAAAAGTGGTCACCGGAAGGCTTAACGACATCGTCCCCCGGGTCAAAGACGCCGGGCTTGGGCCGCCGGCCATCATCATCGTGGGCGAGGTGGTGAATCTCAGGAAAAAACTGAACTGGTATGAATCAAAACCGCTCTTCGGCAAACGGGTCCTGATCACGCGCTCGCGCGACCAGGCAAGCGTGTTTGCCGAGATGCTCATCGACCGCGGCGCAACGACCATTGAATTTCCCACGATCGATGTTGTTCCTCCCGCGAGCTGGGCTGAACTGGATAACGCCATCCAGGCGATCGAAACGTATCACTGGATCATATTCACGAGCGCGAACGCGGTCAAATATTTCATGGAGCGGCTTCGCGGTCTCGGGAAGGACCTGCGTATCCTTAAGGGAGTGAACCTGTGCACGGTCGGACCAAAGACGGCGGAGCTTCTTGAGACATACGGCCTTAGGGCCGATCTGATACCCGCGGAGTTCAAAGCGGAAAGCGTAGTTGAAGCTCTCGGGGGAGTAACCGTAAAAGGCCGGAAATTCCTGGTCCCCCGGGCGAAGGTGGCACGGGAGATAATCCCGGACAAGCTCAGGGAACAGGGCGCCGAGGTGACGGTCGCTACTGCGTACGAGAACGTTCGGCCGACCGCGGACGTCGAGCGGATTAAAAAACTGCTTCAGGAGAAGAAGATCTCCGCGCTGACCTTTACCAGCTCATCCACGGTGCACAATTTTGTTGATATACTCGGCCAAAAAGAGTATAAAAAACTTATTGAAGGTGTAACCGTTGCCTGTATCGGCCCAATAACAGCGAAAACCGCCGAAGAATACGGCATGAAATCCGACATCATGCCAAAGGACTATACCATCCCGGCACTCGTCGATGCGATGGTGGCTTATTTTAAGGTAAAAAAATAAAAAACCATCGAGATCAAGGTTCAAAGACACGAAAAAGCCGTAGAGCCTTGGTGTCTTCGCAGTAATAACCAATTCAAATTAAGGAGAGAGAAGTGATTACAATTTCAGACGTTGCAGCGGACAAGATCAAGGAAATTCTTAAAGCCGAAGGTGTGCCCAACCATGCCTTGCGTGTGACGACGGCCGGCGGCGGTTGTGGTTGCGGCCCGTCCTATGAGATCATGATCGATGACAAGACCGGCGACGGCGACACGGTGGTTGAGAAGAATGGAGCAAGGCTTTTTGTCGATGTCTCGACTGCCAAGGTGCTGGAAGGGGCAGAGCTCGGATTTATTAGTGATAATCGCGGCGAGGGCTTTGCTATCGGATTTCCGAACGGCGCACCGTCCGGAGGGAGCTGCGGCTGCAGCGGCGGAGAAGAACCCAAGAAGAGCGGCGGGGGATGCGGTTCCGGCGGCTGCGGGTGCAGCTGATTCAATTGCGGAATACTGAGTGCGGAATGCGGAGTGAAACCCTAAGTTCGCATTCATCGGTGGTCAGATGAGATGATAAGGAGATTCCATGTTTGAGCCTTTATACCGGCCGAGAAGACTGCGGTCCAACGAGAACATACGGCGCATGGTTCGGGAGACAACGCTTTCCCCCGATGATCTCATCTATCCGCTCTTTGTCGTTCACGGCAAGGGTGTGAAAAAAGAGATCGTGTCCATGCCCGGGAACTATCAGCAGTCCATTGACAATATCGTGAAGGACTGTGAAGAGGTGACGAAGCTTGGCATTCCCGCGGTGCTTCTCTTCGGCATCCCCGAGCACAAGGACGAGGTCGGCAGTGAAGCCTATTCCGATGAGGGTATTGTCCAGCATGCGATCAAGGCGATCAAGAACAAGCTGCCCGAACTTGTCGTGATCACCGACGTCTGTCTCTGCGAATATACGAACCACGGCCACTGCGGCTTGATCAAGAACGGAGTGGTTCAGAACGACGCCACGCTCGAACTGCTTGCCCGGGAAGCGGTTTCCCATGCCAGGGCCGGCGCCGACATGGTTGCGCCGTCTGACATGATGGATGGCAGGGTCGGCGCCATCCGTGAGACGCTCGACAGTGAAGGTTATTATGATATTCCGATCATGTCCTATGCCGCGAAATATGCATCAAGCTTCTACGGCCCGTTCCGGGAAGCGGCTGAGTCTAATCCTCAGTTCGGCGATCGGCGATCGTACCAGATGGACGCCCCGAACAGCCGCGAGGCCATTCGTGAGGTCGCCCTGGATATCGATGAAGGCGCGGACATCGTGATGGTCAAACCCGCACTCGCGTATCTCGACATTATCTACCAGGTCAAACAGCAATTCAATCTGCCTGTCGCAGCCTATAACGTGAGCGGTGAGTACTCCATGATAAAGGCCGCGGCAAAGCTCGGATGGATCGACGGCGAACGTGCCATGATGGAGTCGCTCATTGCAATAAAACGAGCGGGCGCGGACATCATCCTCACCTATTTTGCCAAAGAGGCCGCGGCCCTATTGAATAAATAGTTCATACCATCGCTGATCAGGTGAAAGAGTACATTTTCTCAATTCGATTAACGAGATGGCTCGGACTGAGCTGTTTTCATCCCTCTATTCCATCTCCTTCGACTCCTTCCAACGGCTTCCGTAGAGAATATGGTTCTTCAAACAGTGAAAAGAATATTCCCGTTCAGAGAAGATATGGGAAAGACAGATTCATGACCTTTGCAAATTGCATCTTTATATCGTCTATTCCGTTTAAAATTTACTTAAAATCCGGACGTGTTTGTCTGAAATAAATCACTTATTTTAGAGCTTGACAAAACAAATCGATTACGCTAAAGTGCGTCAAAATAAACGGCAACTCAAAGTTACTCGTATGAAAAATTAGGATATTGACCGATAAATTGATTTTTGAAATACCGGGTGCGCTTTTGGTAGTGCGCCATTTTAATACGCCTGTTTTTGCGAATAAAGTATCCGCTTTTATCCCGATCAGGAAGAATTTGCAGTAAGCTAAAGAAGGCCGAGGGGGTATCTATTTTATAATTCAGCAGGATTCATTGTTTTCAGACCGTGTTTGTGGATACGCTAAAATAACACGCTGCCGGGATTTGTAAAACTCTCACCAACCACAAGAGAATCGCAATCCCTCTCGTTGTTTATTTTTTTATTACCAAAAAGGCCAAAGAAGCCCAGAGAAACCGAGCAATCTTTCACTCATAAGTTACGAGGTAACATCGTCTCGCAAACGGCAAGAACAATTCTGCAAGCTAAGTTAATTTCAGTTCTTCAATCAGGTATGATCAAGATCGATTTTTAGCGAAGGGGGTGAACAGTCAATAGAATAGAACCAACTATGGTGGTGAATGTTTAGACATATTAATTATTAAATCACTTAAGGAGGTATCTCGTCAATGAAGAAGATTCTTCTGTACGTTTTAGTGATGCTCTTCTTGACCGCTGGCATGGCTGTGGCAGCAGATGATGAGGAGTCGTGGATTGAAATCGGCGGTGATTACCGGCTCAGGTATGACAATTTACAAGGCACCGTGCACGATTACGTGCAGATTACCGATGCACAGCGATCACTTCAGGCCGTGCCCGGCTACGATGTCAAGAATGATAGCCTGTTTCTGAACCGTTTTGGACTCAATGTGAAGGCTCAGGCTACACAAAACATCTCGGTCAAATCTCGCATTCTTATGTACAAGGTATGGGGTCATCAGAGCATGGGGCCTGCTATGGGAGATTACTTCATGGACAGGGCATACGGCCCGTTTGACGGGACCATCGGCCACGTACCCGCCGATAGTTCGCTGTATTGGGACCAGGCCTATGCCACGTGGAGTAATGTCGGTGGAGCGCCTGTCTGGATAGCAGCGGGAAGAAGGCCTACCACCGGTGGCGCGCCGACGAATCTCCGGCAGAACCTTGACGCGGGAGACCCGGCTGGGTCCTCGGGCATCATGATGGACTATGCCTTTGACGGCGCCGTAGTCGGTTTTTCGCCGAAAAGCGACGCCATGCCGGGGGCCTATGCAAAGATCAGCTATGGCAAAGGTTTTGACAGCGGTTATGTGTCAAATACCAGCAATCAAAGCGAAGGTCTGTTTTTTGATCTGCCGAACACCCTCAAGGATACTGATTATATCGGCATTGATGTTGTTCCTTATAATTCAAACGATCTCCATATCGACCTTCAGGTCCAGAAGGGGTACCATATTTACAGCTCGTTCCCCGACCCGGACAAGGTGGGAATGCCGCCGACACCGAAAAAACAGGACACCGCAAATGTGGGCAATATTACCTGGTGGGGCGGGGTGATCATGGGCAAAGTGAGCAATCTCCATCTCTTTGCCTCTGTTGCTCAGAGCAAGGCGGAACCCAACGAAAATAATGTCGGCGGAGTCGGTCTGCTCTGGGACACCTATCATCCTGAATCCTATAATAACGGAAGAGATCTTGAAGGTTACGCTGTTTATGTCGGCGGACGGTTTGACATCACGTCCACCGGTACCAAGATCGGCGCTGAATATAACCAGGGGACACAATACTGGATTGGCCAGGTCCCGGCAGGAGATGACATCTGGACGAGCAAGCTCGGAACACGGGGCAAAGTCTATGAGGTATATCTCATTCAGGAGTTGAATCAGAAGCCAATTATGAAGCGAGGCAAGGCGTTCTTAAGGGCCGGCTATCAATATTATAAGTTCGATTATACCGGCAGCAACAACTGGATGGGAGCGCCCGTAAGGATTTCTGATCTCGATCTGACAAATACGGCGAATGCACAGGGACTTGCGCCTGTTCAAAGTGCAAAAGACCTCTACGTAACTTTTGACGTTCTATTCTAAACCTGAAGGAGGTATTTCGTAATGAAGAAGTTTCTTCTGTACGTTGCCATAATACTTCTCCTGACCGCAGGCATGGCTGCGGCAGCGGATCAGTCGTTGCTCGAAATCGGCGCTGATTACCGATTCAGGTACGACATTCTGTCCGGAAGAGTGCACGATCATATGTACATTAATCCACAAGGAAACCCGGCCGGTTCACCGGCATACGCAGTATGGAATAACTCCCTGATGCTGGACCGAGTCGGACTCAATCTTAAAGCCAATGCGACCGAAGATCTTGCGGTCAAGGCCCGTTTGATCATGTATAAGGTATATGGACATCAGTCCATGCAGCCTGTCCAATTCAATTATTTCGCAGACAGAACATACGGTCCGTTTGATGGGACCATCGGACATGTGCCTTCAGACGATATGCTCAAGGTTGACCAGGTCTATGCAACCCTCAGTAATATCGGTAGTGTGCCGATGTGGATCTCAATCGGAAGAAGGCCGTCCACAGGCGGAGTGCCGACCAACGTCCGGCTCAATTACGAGAAACAGGGCGTTGAAGGGGATATTGGCCTGGTAACGGACTATGCCTTTGATGGCGCAACAGCGGGTTATGCGCCGGTCATCACAGCCCTGCCCGGGTCCTATGCAAAGATCAGCTACGGCAAAGGGTTTGACAGCGGGTTTACCTCGTCGGCAAACACACTCAAAGATACTGATTTTATCGGCATGAACATTGTCCCCTACGATACGAACAATCTCTCAATAAATCTTCAGGCTCAGAAGGGTTTCCATTTTGTTGATCGGCCCGGCGATATAGCTCCCGTACCCAACAACAGCTATCACGATGAACCGTATGCCTGGATACAATCAATTCCTCCATCGGAAAACGTGGGCAATATAGCCTGGTGGGGCGGGTTGGTCATGGGAAAAGTGAGCGACTTAAATCTATTTCTCGCGGTAGCTCAGAGCAAAACCTATCCTACTGATGGTCAGGTTTCCGGAGCGGGTCTGCTCTGGGACACCTTTCATCCCGAGTCCAAGCAAAGCCTTGTCGGTTCCGCGATCTATCTCGGCGTACGGTATGACATCAAGTCCACCGGGACAAAGATCGGCGCTGAATATAACCAGGGCTCTCAATACTGGGTCGGTCTGGTCCCGGCCGCGGATGATATATGGACGAGCAAGCTCGGGACGCGGGGCAAAGTCTACGAGATATACGTCATCCAGGACCTGAATACAGAAGCCCTTATGAAGAATGCCAAGGCGTTCTGGAGGTTCGGCTATCAATATTACAAATTCGACTACACCGGAAGCAACAACTGGATGGGAGCGTCGGTCAAGATATCTGATCTCGACGTGAGAAATACGGTGAATGTGCAGCGTCTTGAACCTGTCGAATATGCAAAAGACCTCTACCTTGTCTTTGACGTCCTATTCTAAACCTGAAGGAGGTATTTCGTAATGAAGAAGTTTCTTCTGTACGTTGCCATAATACTTCTCCTGACCGCAGGCATGGCTGCGGCAGCCGATGAATCGTGGATCGAATTCGGCGGTGATTATCAACTCAGGTACGATAACCTGGTAGGCGAAGTGGTTGATCACACTGAATATGCTTCTAACGAGCCCGTACGCGCCCACAAAGTCTGGAATGACGCCATTTTTACCAACCGATATGGCATTAACATAAAGGCCAATCCGGTTGAGGACGTCTCGTTTAAACTTCGTCTCCAAATGTACAAAATATGGGGACATCAAACCTCGATGCCCATTCACGGGATGTACTTTGGTTCTCCGGGAATGCTTCTCCCGACAATGGATCAGGCCATGGGTCGCGTCCCTGGAGGAGGCGAGGTGTGGGCTGACCAGGCATACATGTCGTGGAGCAATATCTTCGGATATCCGGTCTGGTTCTCCATCGGTAGAAAACCATCAAGCGGTGGCGCGCCGGGCAATGTAAAACTGAATCTTGAAAAAACAGGATCAGCAGGTGTCCCGGGGAATCTGATAGACTCTGCATTCGACGGTTATACACTTGGCTGGGCTCCGGATATCGAGGCCTTACCGGGGTTCTTCATGAAGTATTGCCAGGGAAAAGGAGCTGATGGCGGTTATAACACCGGTTATTATAATAATCCGGACGGCTCAAGTGTGTATGGAAAATATGCCTCTGGTCACAATCCCTCTTGGTTTGAATACGACCGGGACACGGATTTCGCCGGCCTGATGACCACCTGGACCACTTCCCCTGAATTCCATGTCGAAACCTTGATCATGGGCGCGTGGAATATCATGGGTGCACCGTCCGACGGGATGAACTTCAAATACTTAAATTGGCCAAACGACGTTTCAATGGGCAATGCTAAATGGTGGGGTATGACAATAATGGGTAGACCAATTGACAATCTCAACATCTTTGGCTCTATTGGTCAGACCTTCTGGGAACCCAGTGAGAAGGACGAAGCTTTCGGCTTTGGCATGGTGTGGTTCCGTGATCACGTTGCAAGAGCCCGCCATTCCGGCACTGGTTGGTATATGGGAGGACGTTATGATATACCATCTACCGGCACAAAAATCGGCCTTGAATATAACGGCGGAACAAAATACTGGATGCCGTTTGTTCCTACCTCAAACGATATTTGGGGGAATAAACTCGCTACTCGGGGCAACGTGTATGAAATATACATCATACAGGAACTTGATGACAAGCCCGTTGCAAAAAGAGGCAAGGCATTCTTCCGAGTCGGCTATCAGTATTATTCATTCAAATACAACGCCCCACTGAACTGGCTGGAAGTGCCGAGACGGATAACAGACCTTTCCGTGAACGATACGCATGGTGAAGGAGATGTGTTTTTTGTACCGCTTAAAACCGCAAAAGACCTTTACATGATTTTTGACGTGCTGTTTTAACTATTTCAACCTATCGATACGGGACACCTGCCCCGCCTATGGCGGGGCAGGTGAAAACCGTAACCTTTTAACCCCATAAGATTATTATGTTTCTCAAATGCTGATTCGTAAGAATCCCTCGAAACGGTCATTCGAAGGCTGTCTTAGAGTATGAAGAGTTTCAGTTTGTCAACATTTTTTTTTACTCCCTTGATGATTGCTATGAGTGCAATAAATTTTACCTTGGTCAATTAATCGCTTCTATAAAATCTACGTTATGCTCTAGTGTAGTGCGTCCAACGCTTCTTTACATTTGACGTGTCACCCTGAACGAAGTGAAGGGTCTCATGTATTTGAAAGACGAGATTCTTCGCTTTGCTCAGAATGACAAGCAGAGTAAAGGGATTTATGACGCACAACACTGGATACCTTATGAGTTTACCTCCCTGAACCTTTACATCTTACATCTGAAAATATGCTCGCGGAAACATATTATACTTGACACAACCAGATAGATTGTTTAGAATGTCCGCAACTAATTACTCGGTTAAGGACTACATTATGCGGCATATTCTTCCATCGATTTTGTTCCTGTTTTTAACTTTTTCCGTCAGGGAAGCGGTCTGTCTTGAAACTGCTCCTCAAATCGGGAAACTTGCCCCGGAATTCTCACTCAACGACCTCAGCGGGAACAAAGTCAACCTCTCGGATTATAAGGGAAAAGTCATCCTCATTAATTTTTGGGCTACATTCTGCGTTCCCTGCAAGGCTGAAATGCCCTCTCTCAATAATCTCTTTCTTGCTTTTAAAAATAATGGCCTCATCGTGCTTGCCATTTCCACAGATGATTCAGAGAAACCCGTACAATCGTTTATCAAAGAGAAAGCCATAGCCTTTCCCGTGCTTATGGATAAGGACCAGGAGGTTTACTTTGATCTGTATGGGGTCCTCGGACTTCCTACGAGCTTTCTCATCGATCGGGATGGTATTATCAGAGAAAAGATTCGGGGCGAGCGGGTATGGGATGCCCCGGATATGAAAGAGAAAATAAGTATGTGGTTATCAAAAACCGATTCTGTCAAAAGTTCTATGAAACAGCGGGTGGACCCATGAAATGGTCGAGCAAAAACGGTTTGGCGACAGTAGCCGATGGCAAACGATCAGATATAAAGTCGCACAAGAATAAGCAACAGGCAA
>JALNZF010000034.1:25000-26227 GCA_023229435.1 Nitrospirota bacterium | reverse complement strand
CCTCCCTGCTCATGGTGATCATGTCCTTTTCTGCCACAATGCCCTCCTATTAACGTTAGGCATTGTAACTGGAAATAGGACATTTCTATTTTGGCGAATTAGGACATTATCATTTTGGGATTACATACATTTTGCTGGACGAAGGGCAGAACCCAGCGCAATTTCAGGAGAATTAAATTCTATCAGCAACCCCTGGACTATCCCGGTTGTCGTGCGGCAACAGGTATTAGAAATCGTTGATCGCATCGATCAGGATTCGGAGCCGTCCGAAATCCTGGCGACTGAAATCCACAACGAGCCTCGGCAGATGGGAGATTTCCGGCTCATCTTTTTCCTCAGGCAGAGGGCCGGAAAGGACCATGTCCCCCCGGGGCATCAGGATGTCCTGAAACTTTTCCTTGAGCTTCTGAATATGGTGCGGCGCAAGAATCGATGTCAGACGGAATACGAGTTGACCATTCACGTATCTCATGCTGTGGTAGCGGCTGTAAAAGCGGTTAATATGCTTGACCGCGGCGTCCACGGAGTCGACCCGCTCGAAGAGCGAAAAATCCGTATCGCTGATGTACCCGTGGGCATGAAGCTCGTCCTTGAAGAACTTGATCCAATTTATCCAGTAGGTGAGTCCTGGCCCATCCACGAGCACAAGAGGCATGGGATTACGCTTGCCGGTCTGGACCAGGGTGAGCGTTTCCATGGCCTCATCAAGAGTGCCGAAACCTCCGGGGAAAAGCGCGACAGCGTCCGCTTCCTTGAGAAAGGCCACCTTACGGTTAAAAAAGTACTTGTACGTGATGAGCCGGGGGTTGCCCTCGAGCACGGGGTTCGCTTTCTGTTCAAAGGGGAGGCGAATATTCACACCAAAGGAGTGCTCCGGCCCCGCGCCTTCGTTCACCGCCTGCATGATACCTGCCCCGCCGCCGGTGATGACCATGTAACCTGACTCGGCGAGCTTTCTGCCGAAATCGCGCGCCATAGCGTAAACCGGTTCATCTGGCTCGGTCCGTGCAGAGCCAAAGACCGTTACTTTACGTACGTTTCGATAGGGACCGAATATCTTCGAGGTGAACCGCATCTCCTTGAGCGTGGTGTTCATGAGCTTGAGGTCCGAGCGCTCATCATCCTCCTGACCAGCCTTGAGCGCGGCAATAATCATTTCACGGATGTATTCAGGCCGTCTAATGCCTTCAGCAGTTTTCATCAAGCTGTCAATGGCCTCATCCGCGG
>JALNZF010000034.1:0-20000 GCA_023229435.1 Nitrospirota bacterium | reverse complement strand
GCATAAAGGCCATGAGGACTTGACGTCATCCCCACCTTCCTCCCCGTTATCCGGGGCAGTTCCCTCTGAGTGCCCGGCATTACCCGATGGCAACTGAGGATGAGGGTTGCGCTCGTTGCGGGACTTAACCCAACATCTCACGACACGAGCTGACGACAGCCATGCAGCACCTGTCTCCTGGCTCTCTTGCGAGCACTCCCCTCTTTCAAGGGGATTCCAGGGATGTCAAGCCTAGGTAAGGTTCTTCGCGTTGCGTCGAATTAAACCACATGCACCACCGCTTGTGCGGGCCCCCGTCAATTCCTTTGAGTTTCAACCTTGCGGCCGTACTCCCCAGGCGGGGCACTTAATGCGTTAGCTGCGGCACGGAAGGGGTCGATACCTCCCACACCTAGTGCCCATCGTTTAGGGCGTGGACTACCAGGGTATCTAATCCTGTTTGCTACCCACGCTTTCGAACATGAGTGTCAGTTACATGCCAGGAAGCCGCCTTCGCCACCGGTGTTCCTCCGAATATCTACGAATTTCACCTCTACACTCGGAATTCCGCTTCCCCCTCATGCACTCAAGAAAGGCAGTATCAAAGGCAGTGCCACAGTTAAGCTGTGGGCTTTCACCCCTGACTTACCAAACCACCTGCGTTCGCTTTACGCCCAATAAATCCGAACAACGCTCGCCACCTCTGTCTTACCGCGGCTGCTGGCACAGAGTTAGCCGTGGCTTCTTCTCCCGGTACCGTCGATCCTCCTGATTATTTACCAAGAGGAGATTCGTTCCGGTCGAAAGGGGTTTACAATCCGAAAACCTTCATCCCCCACGCGGCGTTGCTGCGTCAGGCTTTCGCCCATTGCGCAATATTCCCCACTGCTGCCTCCCGTAGGAGTCTGGACCGTGTCTCAGTTCCAGTGTGGCTGATCGTCCTCTCAGACCAGCTACCCATCATAGCCTTGGTAGGCCGTTACCCTACCAACTAGCTAATGGGCCGCGGGCTCATCCTCAAGTGATAGCTTATAAATAGAGGCCATCTTTTACCTCAGGGACTTTGGTCCCCGTGGTCTTATTCGGTATTAGCCCCGCTTTCGCGGGGTTATCCCAAACTCAAGGGCAGATTACCCACGTGTTACTCACCCGTGCGCCACTTTACAATACAGTATTGCTACTGTACTTCTCGTTCGACTTGCATGTGTTAAGCACGCCGCCAGCGTTCGTTCTGAGCCAGGATCAAACTCTCCAAATAAAAGCTGATCCTTATGCAATGTTACTCAAGGTAACTTGACTAATGTGTTTCTCAAAACCCGCCAACTAAAAACAGACTTTTTGAGGATCTGTTTATATCTTCGCACCTATTTAGTTTTCAAAGACCATGTTTCTGCATCTTTCGCAGAAGTAGAGATAATAACAGAACAGAAACTCTTTGTCAATAAAATTTTGTATTACTTTACAATTATTAATGAGCGGTTGGCATTCATGAAACTTCGAGGTTTTGCCCGAGGTTTACTGCCGAACGAGGGCGCAATTTATCACAAGCACTATCCCATGTCAAGACTTTTTTCACGAGACTGTCTCTTTTCATCATTTCGGCACTATTCTCACAAAACGCTTCTTTCCTACCTTCAAAACATAATCACCTGAAGCCTGTAACTCAGCATCAATTTCTTTTATCAGTATTCCATTCACTTCAACTGCACCCTGCTGGAGAAGTCTACGTGCATCGGAGTTGCTCTTGGATGCCCCCGAAAGCGCTATGATCTTCGCGAGCTTCATCGTCGCACCGTCCCATACGATCTCAATAAGGGGGATATCGTCCGGCATGTCTTTCTTACTGAATATCTTCTCGAACTCCACACGCGCCTTTTCCCCCTCGCCTGCCCCGCAGAATCGACCTGAAATCTCCATAGCCAGCCGTTTCTTCGCCTCCATGGGATGGAGAGCGCCGGACTTCACATCAGTCTTGATCTTTTCCAACTCCGCGAGGGACACCGAACTTACCAGTTCGTAGTATCGGAACATCAGGTCGTCACTCACGGACATCACCTTGCCGAAGATTTCTTTTGCAGGTTCATTGATGCCGATGTAGTTCCCGAGGCTCTTGCTCATTTTGTTCACGCCGTCGAGCCCTTCAAGGAGCGGCATCATTACGATACATTGCGGCGCCTGGCCGTACTCCTTCTGGAGTTCGCGGCCCACGAGCAGGTTGAATTTCTGGTCCGTGCCGCCCAGTTCCACGTCCGATTTCATCATGACGGAATCGTATCCCTGGATGAGCGGATATAAAAATTCGTGGATACTGATGGGGAGCTCGGACTGGTAGCGTTTCTTGAAATCCTCGCGCTCCAGCATTCTGGCGACGGTATGTCTCGCGGCAAGCTGGAGCATCCCCTCAGCGGTCATCTTCGACATCCACTCGCTATTGAAGGCGATCTTCGTCAGATCCTTGTCAAGGACCTTGTAGATCTGCCGCTGATAGGTCTTGGCGTTCTCGGCCACCTCTTCCTTCGTGAGATGCTTCCGAGTTTCAGACTTTCCCGTGGGATCGCCGATCATGCCCGTGAAATCGCCGATGAGAAAGATCACCTCGTGGCCAAGCTCCTGGAACTGCCGCATCTTGTTCAGAAGCACCGTATGGCCAATGTGAATGTCCGGCGCCGTGGGGTCAAAGCCCGCCTTGATGCGCAGGGGTTTCCCGGTCGAGACCGACCTCTCAAGTTTCTTCAACAGGTCGGCCTCGATAATTACCTCGACAGCGCCGCGTTTTATAATGTCAAACTGTTCTTTCGCTGAAAGCATTGACTATCTCCGTGAGCCGCGGGTCTGCGACGACTCTATTTTGATTTTCTGATCAGATCCGCTACGATCTGCTCCATGAGGGGATGAGCGCCGACATAGTCAGTCACCCTGATATCCAGCGCTGGATACTTTTGTTTTGCCTTTTCGAGAAACGCGGGGATGTCCTTCGCAACATGCACGCCCGATTGCATGAAAAAGGGGATGATCACGATTTTTTTCGCCCCTTGCCGGATGCAACGATCCAACACCTCGTCAGGAGTCGGCTGAGCATATTGTAAATAAGCGTACTCAACGATATCACTGCTCATGCTTTCCCTGATCGACGCAACAATACGCTTGATTGCAACATCATTCCCGCCGCTTCTGCTCCCATGCCCCAGTATGATGACTGCTGTTTTCATGCAAGCTCCTTGGGACTACTCGGGGGACAATATTTATCACTGACCAGGGGGAACGTCACTCGTAATGAACTGTGTTTGAGAACAGGCATGATCGAATATCCAATACATATGCGGCGGATAATTTCTTGCCCGCATGACACGTAGTTAGCTTATTTCTTTTTTGCTGCTTTCTTTTTTACCGCCTTCTTGGTACCGCACTTTTTACCACATGCCATCGTTCATCACCCCCTTGCGAATATTGTTGTGTTGCGGACGAACATCACCAAAGAACCCAAAAAGTGACATTCGAACCATCAGAGAGCGTGCAGGGCATCTTGCGCCTCCCGCACATCCTTACGAATCTGCTCGACAAGTGCGTCTGCGTTGGGAAACTTTTTCTCCCCGCGCAAACGCTTAACGAAAGAGACCTCTATTCCCTTACCATAGAGTCCATCGTGAAACTCAAAAAGGTACACCTCTATTGAAACAGGTCCAGCATCAAAGGTGGGTCTGATCCCGATTGACGCAACGCCCTTGATCGTTTTATTCTCAACCTGTGCGAGTACGGCGTAAACACCGTGAGCGGGAATAAGCTCATTGACTATTTTAAGGTTGGCGGTGGGAAAGCCCAACGCTTGGCCACGGTGCGCTCCATGCACCACCTCACCCTCAATGGCATACCTCCTGCCGAGAAGCTTCGTGGCCTCCTCCATGCTGCCGCTTGAGATCAGGTCGCGGATGACGGAGCTGCTGACCACGAGATTGTCCACCTGTACGGCTTCAACAACGCCGACTCCAAATCCGAAGGTCCGGCCCATCCCTTTCAAAGATTCAATGCTTCCTTCGCGGCCCTTGCCAAAGGCATAGTCATAGCCGACATAAACCTCACTGACACCGATCTGCGCGTGCAGAACATCGCGGGCGAAATCCTCGGGATGCTGCTCGGCAAAGGTCCGTGTGAAATTGGCGCAGATCACGATATCGATGCCAGCCGCGGCAAACAGCTTCATCTTGCCGTGAAAGGTGTTCAACATGCGGGGTGAACGCTCCGGGGCAAGCACTTTAAGCGGATGGGGCTCAAAGGTAAACACAACGCTCGTTCCCTTGATCTCCCGGGCCCGTTCGATCACTTTCTTCAATATCGCCTGATGTCCCAGATGCACCCCGTCGAAGTTCCCCAGCGTAAGCACGGGATTCAAAAGCCGCTCATTAAAGTTCTTAAGGCCGCGTACAATTCTCATAGCGCAAGGATGATCGCATAACGGAGCAAAATTGTCAATCTCCCCTTGCTGAAGTTTTTCAAAATATGGTTGTCTAACAGTGGATTTTAGTCAATTCGTTCATCAAGTTCTGGTTGTATCTGGCATTCTAGTATGGTATACTAAAAATGCTTTTTTTGCGGTAGCTGAAAAGAGCCACGTAAGTAAAATACATATTCTGTTTTTCTGGTCTGTGTTGTTACCATGCAAAGGGGGCGATTTGAAATCTTATTCAACACTGAAGGCGCTCATAATAAAGGGCAAAAAAATAAGGGTACCCATCATTCAGGGCGGGATGGGGGTCGGAGTATCGCTTCATCCGCTTGCGAAGGCCGTTGCTCAAGAGGGCGGACTCGGCATCATATCGAGTGCATGTATAGACCGGATCGTCTCTAAAAGAACCGGAAAAAAAAAGAACACCTATGAGTCTGTCTATGAGGAAATCTCTCTCTCTAAAGCAAAAGGCGGATTCTCAGGAATCAATATTATGGCCGCCCTTGGGAGAGATTACAATGCTTCCGTAAAGGGCGCCATCGATGCCGGCGCTGATGCCATTATCTCCGGCGCCGGCCTTCCGCTCAATTTACCGGCTATCCAGCCACCGAAAGACACGGCCCTGATTCCGATCGTATCGTCCGCGCGTGCGCTTGATATCATCTGTAAAAAATGGGGGAAACTGGGGTATCGACCCGATGCCGTAGTACTCGAAGGGCCCCTTGCAGGCGGGCACCTTGGATTTCGGATCGACCAGGTAGATCTTGATTCCAATAAGCTCGAAAATCTGCTGCCGTCAGTCAAGGACATGGCAACAAAATGCGGTGATATGCCCGTCATCGTAGCAGGCGGGATCTATACCTATTCAGATATCTTGAAATTCATGGACATGGGAGCTGACGGGGTTCAGATGGGAACACGCTTCCTTGCCACCGAAGAGAGTAGCGCCACGGAAGAGTATAAGCGGGCGGTCATTCGGGCAAAGGAAGAGGATATTGTCGTGGCGCACCGTCCCGGGTCACCCTGCGGCCTGCCGTTCCGGGTGATCAAACAATCCCCCATGTATGTCTCCTCGTTGCAACACAAAAGGACGCCCAAGTGTGACAAGGGCTACGTCCTCATGAAAGACGCTGAGGGGAACTATACTATCTGTCCTGCAAAAGAGAACAACGAGAACTATTTCTGTATCTGCAACGGACTCTTGAGCTCGGCCGGGTATAATTCGGACAAGGAAGAAGCGCTCTACACGGTAGGCACGAACGCCTCACGGGTTGATAAGATCGTGTCCGTCAAGACGTTGATGGATGAGTTGACGGGTACGGGAGGGTAATATGGCGATCTTTTTGAGGAAAAGGGTTTGACCTGAAACTCACGGTAGACGCGAACACCTCTGTCGACCAGATCATGCATGCGAAGGACGCGTGGTATTCCCTCCTTCACCATCAGGAACCACCATCGAAATCATCCTTCGACAATACCCCGCTCTTCCCACATGAACCAGTTCCCGGAATCAGATAAAAATTGGTAGGTATTCGCGAAAATGTCATAGTGCTGCTGCTCTTCCTTGATGAGCAATTCGAGCAGGGCCCGCTCCGGCTCCTTCTTTGATCCAGCCAGCGTCTTCCGGTAGAATTCCAAACCCTCTTTTTCCATTCTCATGGCGATCTTGAATGCCTCAAGCTCGTCCGCCGTAGCCTCGACCTTCTTCATCATCTCGTCTTTCATGGACTCGAAGATCGTTTTTACATTTTTCATCGGGCTCATGTTCTTGTGCGTCAGATTCAATCCTTTGATGATCTGTGATACCATTTCCAGGTGACGCTTTTCATCCTCGGTTATGGTTTGAAACATCTTTTTACCGGCGGGATGTTTCGTCTTCCGCGCTGCCTCGGTGTAAAAAGCTATCGCGTCCTTCTCCATGTTCATTGCCAGTTCGAGAGCATCCATAGTGCCTCCTCACTCATCCAAAAGTTTTTCCGGTTCTGCGGATAATCAGCGATCCATACACGATAATTAAAATCCCGATTAGATCAGCCCTGCGGTAATTATAGCATAACTCTTGCGCGATGGAAAAATACGAGGAGCAGGGAAGGCTGTGGCTCCTTTCCTTCCGAAACAGCAGAGAAACAGGTGTCGCGAAAGCCCTGCTCTGAGTTGAAAAAACCTTTAATGAGTTCGGGGCCGAGCGCATCGTTCATGATACCACGCCTGCGGGATAACCGCCGGGCTATCATTCACTGATGACGCTATCAGCAGGATACAGTTGACCCGCCTGTTACTTCTTTTCCTTATCCCCGAATACTTCCTTCACCTTGTCGAAAAATCCTTTTGTGATCGGCATTGCGTTCTCCCCGCTCAGGCGGTCGAACTCCTGGAGCAGTTCTTTCTGTTTTGCCGTCAGCGTGGTCGGCACCTCGACAATGATCCTGCAAAGCTGGTCGCCGCTGCCGGAACCCCGAAGATGCGGAAATCCCTTGCCGCGGAGCCGGGACACATAGCCTGACTGGGTACCGGCGGAAAGCTTGAGTTTCGTGCTTCCGGTGAGCGTCGGCACTTCGATCTCCGTTCCGAGCGCCGCCTGAACAATGCTGATCGGCACCTCGCAGATGATATCCTGGCCTTCGCGCTTGAACAGCGGATGCTCCTCCACCATAAGATAGACGTAGAGGTCGCCCGGCGGTCCGCCGGATGAGCCGAGTTCACCTTCACCGGTCAAACGGATGCTGTTGCCTGTCTCCACACCGCCCGGTATCTTGACCGACAACGTACGGTCCCGTTCAACACGTTTCCTGCCTTTGCACCCGGGACAGGGATCGGTGATCGTCTTGCCCTCGCCTCCGCAACGGGAACAGGTGCGGCTGACGCTGAAGAACCCCTGCTGCATGCGGATCTGGCCCGCGCCCCGGCACGCCGTACAGGTAACAATGCCGTCCTTGGATTTTGCTCCGAGTCCATCGCAATCAGGACAGCGTTCCCAGCGCGGGACGCGGATCTTGGTCGACGTGCCGAATGCCGCATCTTCAAAACTGATCTTAAGATTGTACCGCAGGTCGTCTCCGGCCGTTGCCCGGGACCTGCCGCGGCCGCCGCCGAAAAACTCCTCGAAGATGTCTCCGAAAATATCGCCCATGCCGGCGCCGGCGCCGAACCCGCCGGGGCCTGACCCCTGCGCGCCTGGCGCTGTACCGTACTGGTCAAAGTACGCCCGCTTCTGGGGGTCTGATAAGACCGAATATGCCTCGCTGATCTCCTTGAACTTCTCTTCCGAGGCCTTGTCCCCGGGGTTTTTGTCGGGGTGATGCTCGTGCGCAAGCCTCCGGTAGGCGCGCTTGAGCTCGGCATCTGTCGCGTTCTTGTGGACCCCTAGCAGTTCGTAATAGTCCTTGGCCATAACCCTCTCAAACAATTAACCACAGAGGACACAGAGGTAAGTGCAAAAAACCAAAAAAGATTTTCCCCTCGCTTCGCTCGGTGATCTCTGCCTGCACCCAGTGATTACAAGTGTGTAACGCGAGTGCATGGTGTGGTTGAATTTCTACACAAAAAAGAGGATAGCGGATTTTTTTCTCCCCCCGCTATCCTCTCGAAACAGCTATTTGCTATTTTTTGTCCTTGTCCACTTCCTCAAACTCCGCGTCAACGACCTTTTCCTCCGGCTTCTTCCCGTCGCCGCCCGGAGCTCCGGCAGCGGCATCCGCGCCCGCCTGGTCCTTGCCCATCTTGGAGTAGACCTCCTCGGCAAGCTTGTGCGATGCCTTGGAAAGTTCCGCCACGGCCTTCTTGATCGCCTCGACATCGGCGCCGTCCTTCACGCTCTTGGCCTGCTCGAGCGCCTTCTGGATGTCCGCGCGCTCCGCATCGGTGAGCTTTGAGCCATAGTCGGCCACGGACTTTTCCACCGAGTAGACGAGCGTGTCCGCCTCGTTCTTTGCCTCGGCAACTTCCTTCTTTTTCTTATCATCGGCAGAGTGGGCCTCGGCCTCCTTCACCGCCTTCTCGATCTCATCCTTGCTCAGACCGCTCGATGCCGTGATCTTGATGGACTGCTCCCTGCCTGTGCCGAGGTCCTTGGCCATGACGTGCACAATGCCGTTCGCGTCGATATCGAAGGTAACTTCGATCTGCGGAATGCCGCGCGGTGCCGGCGGGATGCCGACGAGTTCGAAGCGGCCCATGGTCTTGTTGTCCGCCGCCATCTCGCGTTCACCCTGGACCACATGGATGGACACCGCGGTCTGGTTGTCCGTTGCCGTGGAAAATACCTGGCTCTTCTTGGTCGGGATCGTGGTGTTCCGCTCGATGAGCTTGGTGGTCACGTTGCCCAGGGTCTCGATGCCCAGGGACAACGGCGTTACGTCGAGGAGCAGGACATCCTTCACCTGACCGGTAAGGACCGCGCCCTGGATCGCCGCGCCGATCGCAACCACCTCGTCCGGATTCACACCGCGGTGCGGCTCTTTTTTGAAAAATTCCTTTACCGCCGCGATCACCTTGGGCGTGCGTGTCTGGCCGCCGACCAGGACCGCTTCATTGATCTGTTCCACGGTCTTGCCCGCGTCGGTAAGCGCCTTCTTGCACGGCTCAATGCTCCTCTTGACGAGATCGTCGACGAGCTGTTCGAATTTCGCGCGTGATAATTTTAAGAGCAGGTGCTTTGGCCCGGTCGCATCCGCCGTAACAAAGGGGAGGTTGATCTCCGTTTCCATGACCGTGGACAGTTCGCACTTGGCCTTTTCCGCGGCTTCCTTGAGCCGCTGGAGCGCCATTTTGTCCTTGCTGAGATCGATCCCCTGGTCCTTCTTGAATTCGTCGGCAAGCCACCTGATGATGCGATCGTCAAAGTCGTCTCCGCCCAGGAAGGTGTCGCCGTTCGTGGACTTCACCTCGAACACACCCTCACCGAGCTCGAGAATGGAAATATCGAACGTGCCGCCGCCCAGGTCGTACACCGCTATGGTCTCATCCTTCTTCTTATCGAGACCATAGGCGAGTGATGCCGCCGTAGGCTCGTTGATAATGCGGAGCACATTCAGTCCCGCGATCAGTCCCGCGTCCTTCGTGGCCTGGCGCTGGCTGTCGTTGAAATACGCCGGCACGGTGATCACCGCGTCGGTCACCTTCTCGCCGAGATAATCCTCGGCGGTCTGCCTCATCTTCTGCAGGATCATGGCGGAAACCTCGGCAGGGCTGTAGACCTTGCCGCGTATCTCCACGTGCGCGTCGCCGTTGTCCGCCTTCACGATCTTGTAGGGCAGGTGTTTCTTCGCCTCGCTGACCTCCGTCGTATCGTATTTTCTCCCGATAAGACGCTTGATCGAAAATATCGTATTGTCCGGATTCGTGATTGATTGCCGCTTTGCGATCTGGCCCACGAGCCGTTCTCCGCTCTCGGTAATGGCCACGACGGACGGCGTGGTCCGGCTCCCTTCAGAGTTCGGGATCACGACCGGCTCTCCGCCTTCCATGATTGCAACGCATGAGTTCGTAGTACCCAGGTCAATTCCTATAACTTTTGCCATAATAGCCTCCTTGAATTTTCACTGTTGAAAAAATATCAAATGCAAGATCGAAGATGCGACCTTGTTTCAATGCCCTGATCCCGCGGTCACTCTTTCACTGATCACTGATTCATCACTACATTATTCGCGGCTCTTGCCATCCTGCTTCTTCGATACTCCCACCTTCGCATGGCGCAGCACCTTCTCGTGATAGAGATACCCGTCCTGCATCACCTGCACCACCGTGTTCTCCGGGACCTCGTCAGTGACCAACTGCATCATCGCATCGTGCTGTGCCGGGTCGAAAGGTTCTCCTTCGGCTGCAAACCGCTTGACGCCGAACTTTTCAAGCGCCTCGCGGAGTTGCTTGTATACCAGTTCCACACCCTCCTGCAACCCCTGCGCGTTCTCGCCTGACTCACCCGCGTGTTTGAGCGCCATCCCCAGATGATCGACAACGGTCAGGAGTTCCAGCGCAAACTGTTCATTGGCATACTTGCGGAAATCAGCGAGATCGCGCTGCATTCGCTTGCGGTAATTCTCAAAATCCGCATAGGTCCTGAGATACTTCTCGTTCGCCTCCGCAGCTTCCTTCGATTTTTGTTCAAGCTCCCGTGCAAGCTTCTCAAGCTGGGCGGTTGTTGCCGCAGAAGGCGCTTCCTGATCATCGATATCAGGGGGGATCACTTCGAGGTCCTCTTCCCGTATATCGTCAAATTCGCTCTTCATCGTTCAATACCCCTCTGGAACCGTTCACCCAGCAGCTTCGAAAGCAGCTTTGATGTATAGTCAACCACCTGAATGACCTGTTTGTACTGCATCCTCGTGGGGCCGATCACCCCGAGCGTGCCGACGACATTCCCGCCGGCCTTGTAGCCGCTCACCACCATACTGCAGCCCTGCATCTCGAAAAAGGGGTTCTCGGACCCGATAAAGACCTTGATGCCCTCTGCCGACACGCTCCGGTCAAGAAGCTTGAGCAGCTTATATTTGTCCTCAAAGGCCTTGAACAACGACCTCATCTTGTCCACCGTCGCGAACTCGGGGTTTTCGAGCATTTGGGACGCCCCGCCGATATACACCTTCTCCTGTTCACGTTCCTGGATCTCCTGGCTGGCCCGGAGGGTCTCTTCCATAAGCCGGGAAAAGACCATCTTGTCTTGCCGCAGCTTTTCGATCAGATGTTCTCTGATCTCGGTCAACGTCAGGTGCTCGAGCTCATTGACGAGGTATGCGCTGAACTGGTTCAGATCCTGCTGCCGAATGCTTTCATCGAGCTCGATCAGCTTGTTCTGAACGATCCCCGTGGCGGTAACAAAGATGATGAGCACCTGGACCCCGCGCAGGCGCACAAACTCGATATGCTTGTACCTTGCCTCGGGCTCGGTTGGCGCGATCACCACCCCTGCGCATTGCGAAAGCGACGCAAGAAAGCGGCTCGCCTCCTCCATGAGCTCGTGAAGGTCCTCGCCATGCAGCGGAGGAACCTGCCGGAGCTGGTCGCCGAAGTCGTCTGAATCCTTCTCAATACTGATCAGGCTGTCGATATAATACCGGTATCCGAGGTCCGTGGGGATCCTGCCGGCAGAAGTGTGTGGATGGGTCAGATACCCCAGTTCCTCAAGCTCTGCCATGATGTTCCTGAGCGTGGCGGAACTTACGTGAAAATCATACTTCTTGACCAGCACGGTTGAGCCGATCGGCGCGCCGCTCGCGATATAGCTGTCAATGACAGCCTGCAAAACCCTCTTATTTCTTTCAAGCAACTCCACAATTTTACCTTATTATGATATCCTAAGCCAATTAGCACTCACCATGATAGAGTGCTAATAATTTAACACATGGCCTGGACTGTGTCAAGCGGTTATTTTTTCTTCGTTTCAATAGATTACGTCAGCTATTTTCTTTCATTCCGCAAAACCTCCAAAAAAATCCCGCAAAAAATGCGGGATCCGATCCCTTCATAACGAACGGGGCAGGTAAAACAGTCTGTCTGATGACACGTTAAGCAGCTTTCTTTGCTTCGCTCTCGATCTGCTTTTTCTCTTCATTCGGAGTCTCGATCTCGATCTTCCTCGCCTTTGCAACTGCCGGTGCAGGCATCGTGTTCTTCCTTCGTGTCTTTTCCCGCGCAAACAAATCAAGAAGGTAAGAAATCCTTACCTCCTTGATATTGTTATGCATTCAAGCGCATTCGAACTCTCTCTTTACATGGGTACCCGTGATATGTTCGTGACAGCGTCAATGCATATCAGACATACAACTCAGCAACAACTTAACCCTCTGCTCTCTGCGTTATGCCATCTGCGGGCATCAACGTATTTCAGTCATACAACGCAGCAACAGCGGCGGCTCGCACTCGAGGACAATCTCGCGCCCGGTGCCCGGATGGCGAAAGCTCAATTCCGCGGCATGAAGAAGGTAGCCCGGGTCGCCGGGCAACGCTCGTGAATTCGGAGCAGGCAGACCGCCCGGACCGTACAGTGGATCGCCGACCAGCGGGTGACCTATAGCCGCCAGGTGAATGCGTATCTGGTGGGGCCTGCCGGTCGCAATACGCACGTCGCACAGGAAAGAATCCTCACGGCGTTCGAGAACGGAAACCTTCGAGAGGGACGGTTTGCCCTGCGGAGCAGCGGCATGCAGTGAACCGAGCAGCGGGTGCGGCACAGGACCGATGGGCGTGGTGATCGTCATCTCGTCCTGATCGGAAATCCCGGACGCAAGCGCACGGTAGCGTTTGCCGATCGTGTTCGCGGACCACTGTTGCAACAATGCCGTTCGGGCATGAGGATTTTGAGCGCACAACACCAGGCCCGAGGTCCATCGCCCCAGCCGGTGGAGCGGCGCGGCGTCAGGCGCATACGCGCGTACGAGATGCAGCAGCGTTGCCTGAAGAAAATTAGCGCCGGGAAGCGTCGGCAGCCCGGCCGGCTTGGCCACCGCAAGCACGTCATCATCTTCGTACACGATGGAGAACGACCGGGGCGCATCAGGTTCGATCCAGGGCGGGCGCTGCCAGACAAGCTCGCATCCCGCGCGGAGGACGGTTTCGCATTGCGCCGGCAGGTCATCGACGAGCACGCGGCCGGACTGAATGCGCTCCGCCCACTCCGCCCGGGAGGAGTGGTGGTAGCGTTGGCTGAGATAAGCCAGCACTGTCCGCGCGTCGTTTTCACGGCCGATCTGTTCCCGGTATTCACATCCGTCGTTGCTCGGGGATTTGTCAGTAGTCACAATTAGATTGTATGACCTTTCATTCGCGCTAAGCCCTATTTGAAAATGTCATATAAAGTTCTGGCTCATACTAAGCCACGAAGCCACGGAAAGATAACACTCTCATAATCATTAGTTCTTCTTCGTGCCTTTGTGGCTTCGTGTGAAAATTAGACTTTTTACGAGATCATCATATTTGATCCACTCCAAAATGCTGCTGAACCTACCGGGTGATCAGCACAACCGTACTGCGCGGATTTACCAGATAGTGGTCCTGCGGATCGAGGAGCACTTCGGCGCCCTCTTCCCGGAAATCATCGCCCGCGGAAAGGCTGGTATCGATCACCCGGTACCACGTCTTTTCCCCGGGAGATGCGGGGATCCGCACCGGCTGAAGCCGATGGTCCGCATGCAAAATCAAAAAGAGCAGATAGTCCCCTCCGGCCTCATTGCCGTCGAGCTGATAGCAGAGCGTGCGGCTTTCAGGATCGTCCCAGGCAGGATGGTCAAGATCGTTCCCGAACCACTGGAGATCGGGGATTTTGTTCCCGTCGCCGTCAATGCCCGCGTAAAACTTCCTGCGCTGAAGCACGGGGCATCGCCGGGTGAAGGCGATGGCCTTCCGGACGAATTCCACCATGTCGTTGTTTCGCGTTGCTTCCTTCCAGTCGAACCAGCTGATCTCGTTGTCCTGGCAGTAGGCATTGTTGTTGCCTCTCTGGGTGCGCAGGAATTCATCGCCTCCCAGGAGCATGGGCGTGCCGGACGCGAACAGCAGGGCGCAGATATGGTTCTTCGCGAGCTGTTTCCGGAGAGCGATCACCCCCGGGTCCGTGGACTCCCCCTCGGCTCCGCAGTTCCAGGAATGGTTGTCGTTCGAACCGTCCTGGTTGTGCTCGCCATTTGCGTCATTATGCTTTCCGTTATAGGAGACCAGGTCGGCAAGCGTGAATCCATCGTGGCAGGTGATGAAGTTTATGCTGTTGTACGGCGAGCGGCCGTCATCGCCATAGAGATCGGCGGATCCGGTCATCCGCCATCCCATCTCCCGCAGCTGGCCGTTGTCCCCTTTCCCGAACTTCCGCATGGTGTCGCGGAAACGGCCATTCCATTCCGACCAGTCCACAGGGAAGTTCCCGACCTGATAGGTGCCGAGGTCCCAGGGTTCCGCGATAAGCTTCACCCGGGCCAGCACCGGGTCCTGCGCGATAGCTTCGAAGAATGACGCGGACGACTGGAACGCTCCGGCCTCCCGTCCGAGGACGGAAGCAAGGTCGAACCGGAATCCGTCCACATGCATCTGTTCGACCCAGTAGCGAAGGCAGTCCATCACGAAGCGGATCGTTGGCGGGCTCGCGAGATTCACGCTGTTGCCGCATCCGGTATAGTTCATGTAGTACCGGTACGGTTCCTGCGCCGTGCCGGTCAGGAGATAGTAGTTCGGATTGTCGATCCCCCGGAAGCTGATAACGGGTCCAAACTCGTTCCCTTCCGCCGTATGGTTGAACACCACGTCCAGGATCACCTCGATGCCTGCCTTATGCAGATCGCGCACCAGGGTCTTGAACTCCGCGACCTGGCACCCGGGGGTTTGATTCGTGCCATAGGATGATTCGGGCGCGAAAAAGCCGATGGTATTGTACCCCCAATAGTTGGTCAGCCCCTTCTGGAGAAGGAAGTCATCCACCACGAACTCATGGATGGGCAGCAGCTCCACGGCATTCACGCCAAGCTGTTTCAGGTGGGGGATCTTCTCGATGAATCCGAGATAGGTGCCGGGATACTGTGCGCGGGAGGATGGGTGCGCGGTGAAGCCCTTCACATGCACTTCGTAAATGATCATTTGCTCGAGCGGGATATCCGGAGGAACATCGCCCTGCCAGAAAAATCGCTCATCGATGACAATGGACTTGGGGACAACGGATGCATTGTCCCGCTGATCAAGAGAGAGGTCGCGGGCAGGCGACTGCACATCGTAGGGAAGCAGGAGGTTGTCCATATTCCGGAACTTCCCGGTCACGGCCCTGGCATAGGGGTCCATCAGCAGTTTGTACTCATTGAACCGGGCTCCCATGGCTGGATCGAAGTCGCCCTGCACCTTGAATCCGTACAATTGGCCCGGCGCGATATCGTGAACAAGGACATGCCAGATGAAACGGTCGCGGTGCTCGATCCTGATGATATCCGTGGGATGGCTGTCAAGCTTGTCGAAGAGAAGAAGGTATACCTGCCGCGCGTGCTGGGAAAAGAGGGTGAAGTTCACCCCGTCGGGGGTCAGCGTTGCGCCGAGGGGATGGCATTTGCCGGGTGAGGTCTTTTTCCCGGTCCAATGAGCAAGATGGTCTGACATGGAAGTTCCTTTCATCTTCCCGTAAACTGAAGCAACGTCACGATGTCCTGCAACAGCCCCGTCTCGAGCAGGACCGCGGCCGCGGGGATCACGTTATAACGATCGTGCGGCCTTCATATCCCACAACCTGACCCGTGCGGAGCTTGCATCGTCTGCGCAGTTCCCGATTACCATCGACCGTGACGCGGCCTTCCAGGATCGCCGTCTTTGCCATGCCGCCGCTGGCGAACAACCCCGTGACCTTTAACAGGTCATTGAGCTCAATATATTCCCTGCCTTCCAGCTTGAACTCTGTCACGATCTATTTCTCCTGTTTCCCACACAAAACCCGGCATCCCTCACTCCTCACGGAGCCTGCCCTCGAATGATTCTATCGGAGGAACCCTGAACTCTTCACTTCGTGATGTTTCTAACGCTGCAGCGCGGATCGGGTAAGATACCGGAACAACATGCGGGCGGCTTTGGGGATGGGATTCTTTACCGCCCGTTCCTGCCGTGCTTGTTGAACGAGGTCCGTTAATTGCTGCCGGTCTGCATGCGGAAGTTGCATGAGGATCTCTTCAATAAGCAGGTCATTCCCGGCTATCAGTTCATCCCGCCATTTTTCTCTCTGCTGGTGCTCTTCGGTTTGTTTGCGGGATCCCTGTTCCAAGCGCTGGAGGGCGTCTTGAATGGGCGTGGGATCATGCTTCCGCATCAACGTGCCGATATACTGCATCTGTCTTTGCAGCGCGCCGTGTTTTTTTAGCGATTTGGCCAACGTGACGGCATTCAGCAATTCAACCGGCAAATGCATGTTCTTGAGCTGTTCGGACGACAGGGTAACCAGCTGTTCTCCCATTGCCTGCAAAGACAGGGCTTCTTTTTTCTTCTGCGTTTTGCTTACCTGCTCCATATACCAAACCTCATGAAAGAGAACATGATCGCCGGGCCCTTGACGCAGCCCGCGCTTAAACCATGCCAATGCTCGTTGCGAAACCGATGATGTATTCTTTTTTATTGTAACCAATGCCCGTGAATGAAGCAAGCAATAATATAGGAACGGGGAATATCAAAAATAACAGGGAAGTCCGACATTGATGAAATCGTAAAAAGTCCTGTCTCACACGAAGCCACGAAGTCACAAAGAAAAAAACCCTCCAATATTAATTATTAATGGGATTTCCTTCGTGCCTGCGCATATCCTCAACTGCTTTAATCGGGGATTCCTCCGCGTCTCTGCGGTGGATTATGTTTTCTTGCGGTAACGAGAACAGAATAGATCCCGGGAAGTGTACTTATCGCCGGATGACCAGCAGTGTTCGCCGCTCCCCGTTCTCTGCCGCGAGCTTCACCTGGGTCCCGCAACCCACCCCGTACACCAGCTCGATCGTCTCGACAAAGCCGGGGCTCAGACTGCGCGAACCCGGCGCTTTCCGGGCATTGCATTTGAACTGGAATGCATCGTTGATTATGGCAAGGACCTCGTCGCCGTCCGAGAAGTGCATGGGCCAGAGGAGGCAGACCTTCGGCTTCACCTGTTCCAGGGGCAGGCCGAGCGTCATTGCGACGGTGTGCAGGGAGCAGTGGGTTTGGTGATGGGAGCGGTAGGCGAAGAGGCAGAGCCCGTCCTCGGTCGTGTCGATGGAAAAAAGTCCGGGTTCCTCTTCTTCGAACACGTTGTCGTATCCGCCGACAGTCAGGAGATGGGGGCAGAGCCTGGCAGCCTCGGGCAGGACCTTGATGATCCTCTTCAGCTCCGCGGTGGTAACGCAGACCTCGTACGACGAGCAGCAGCATTGTTCGCCTTTGGCGCAGCCGTTGCAATGGTTCTCGATCGACAGGAGCGACTCGACGTTGACCTCCACGGTGCTGCGCTGATGTTGCTGCGGCGGCCGTTTCTGACGGCGATTTTTCGGGTCGTTCAATCGCATAGGCTTTAAGGAAAGAGCGGGATGGGGCTGATGAAGCCTGGACTCTGTACGCAATGATCATGCAATACCTTTGGCCGGATAACAATATCACGCCGGAGTGGAAAAGGTCAAGCCGCAAAACCCGCCATGGGGTCTCTTTTCTCTTTCGAATTCGAGAAGGTCACTATTCAAGCCCGATTCCAAATATAAATACGGCCTGGTGAAAAAAAGCCGATTCGTTCAAGTAATCCCCTGCTCTTCATGTGTATTGTTAACATACACGGACAGACGAAAGGCGGCTGTTCGTTCAGAAAGGCTGTACAGCCGTCCCGTCTGGCCGGGATTAGTGTGAGGGATCGGCATAAGCCCGAAACCATAAGGAGGTGACCCATGAACACTGGCATGAACGTTATCAGTAAAGTAATTGATCAAACCGAACTGCGGGTCCATCAGTTTTTTATTATCATAGTGTTTCTGACCGCATATGTTCTGGATCAATGGGAACTGGTCGCGTTGCAAAGCGTGATCTTTTGCCTCACGTTCCTGAACCCGGGCTTCAGCCCCTACATCGCCCTGTACCGCCACGTCCTTCAGCCGACCGGACTTTTTCGTCCGGATCTCCGGCCGGACAATTGGGCGGCACACCGTTTCGCCAGCATGATCGGTCTTCTCGTGTCGGCGTCGGCCGCGTATCTCCTGGCAACAGGCTCTGCGTCCATCGGCTGGGGTTTGGTGTGGTTGATAATCGTTCTGGCCGGCATTGCCTTTTCCGGCTGGTGCGCCGGGTGTTATACGTATTACCTGCTCAATCGGCTTGGCCTGAAAGGGTTTTTTAGCCATGCGCCGATAGGCGGGGCATTCCCCGGAGCCCGGCCGCCAAAAGCAAATAGTTAGGCTGGAAAGCCTGCAAGCTGACAAGCCTGCAAACCTGAAAGCTGGCTTGCGTTAAGCAAGTTTGCTCAGAAAACCGACGATGGCTGAAAACATAAGGATCAGCGTCACGATGAACGCGGTGATGGTAAAGACGATCTTTATAAAGTTGCTATCGCTCGGATTCGGTTTCTTCCATACGATCCGTGCGGCCACGATCGCCCCGATGAGTGACAGGATCCCTGCTATCACCATACTGACACCCGGACTGAGGATGTCGTATGCAACGGCGATGCGGGGAACCAGAAGGAAAATAGAGAATAGTATGAGTGATTGTTTGCGCATTTCACCCGTTCAAAGGGTCCGGTTGACCCGGACGGTCGTCTACAAATGAGATTTAACCCCGATCCGGGTAGTTTAGAAAAAAGTCCAGCAGTATACAGGTTGTTGAAAAACGCTCCGTTTACCCTTCGACCCTTCGGCAAGCTCAGGGCTCAAGGCGAACGGAGCGTGTATTGAATTTATTCGTATTTATCCGTTCGTGGTGAGCCTGTCGAACCACAAAAAGACTTATTCAACAGCCTGTAAAGACCTGCCCCTGAAATGCGCAGATCATGCAGCGGCCGCATTTTCATCGTCATCGACACTGCGGACAAAGGAACCACAGGATTCGCAATGATACGTCTTGGTGATTATCGTTTTCATCTTACCGGCCTTACTCGCAATTGTCCGTGGAGTGGAAGATACGACCATATTGGCGGCAGTTCTGCAGAGATGACAAAATTCGATTGGCATACTCATCCTCCTGTAAACCGATCAAAGGCTCCAATCAATAATTTTTAGATTCTTGATTTGCTTAAACTCTTTGGTATTATTGGTAACGAGGGTCACGCCAAGCGCGTGAGCGTGAGCGCCTATCAGCATGTCCATGGATCCGATGGGCTTCCCTGCTCTTTCGAGCTCTGCACGGATCGCCCCGTATTCCTGAGCCGCCTTTTCATCGAAGTCCGCGATTTCAAGAGGGAGAATGAACTCATCCAGGGCTTGCTGGTTCTTTTCAATGTGCTGGCTTTTGGACACACCATAACGAAGTTCCGCAAGGGTGATGGAAGAAATGCCGATGTCACCGATAGCATGATATTTAAAATGCTTGATCACTTTGGCGGGATTTTGCTTGATGAGATAAATGCAGATATTCGTATCCAGCAGGTACTTCATCAAAAGTCCACCCGTTTTTGCATTTTCGGCTGCTTTCTTTCAACCATAAAATCATCTGAGAACTTATCGAGACTCTGGATCAGGGTATCCCATGAGTTCTTTGTCGGGATCAGCACTACGACGTTTCCTGACTTCTTCACGAACACGTGGTCGTCCTCGAATCGGAATTCCTTGGGCAGGCGGACTGCCTGGCTTTGCCCGTTCTGGAACAGTTTTGCGGTCTTCATTGCGCACCTCCATTTAATCTATACCAATAATATAGACTAAGGAGTTTCGAATTACAAGGGTTTTCTGTTGAGATAGCAGAGGTCGAGAACGTCTAACGTTATGAACCTGACCCAAGGATGTTCATTCTACGCAGGCGAGTCATACTGCGATGCGTTCGCGGTAAAGAGAGAATGCCAAAATAATAGACCTGATAATCATATGAAGGCACCTCAGCATACCAGAGCGCATCGGCACTCTGGTATGCTTCAAGGAAAGAGTCCAATCTAACCTTGGAGGTGCTGTATGAAATTGTACACTGGATTAGATCT